>JBAXQC010000161.1:0-1537 GCA_037131955.1 Bacteroidota bacterium | reverse complement strand
CTCTTTGACCTAGGGCATACAATTCCGCAATGGCTGAATTGGGTTTGGTTTTGCTCACAGCAATAAGTGTTACCAAATGATTCGAGAGCTCATTTTTGATCTTTGAATACTCAATTAAATTTGTTGTGATTATATGATTAGAATCATGCATTAGTATAAACTCCTTTTAAAAATCATGAACGCGATTTTGCTTAATTATTGTTGTTAAGTAATATATTTTCAAGCAATAACACATTGTTGTATCCAGGGCAATTAAAAAAGAATAAACCTAATTTAATCTTACTAATAAACCTCTTAAATTCATCAGGCATCATTGCTGCGATATTTGCAGTAAAGAAATAAAAATTTGGATCTTCAATAAATTCCTGCAAGTTATCTGTATAATGAAACTTGCCATTAGGAGGTTTAACACCCCATCGATTCAATGCTGTGCTTAAAACCACTTCATCTAAAAAACTTTCCGCTTTATTAAATTCTGTTAATGCATCTCTGATGAGTTGATCTTTATGTATCTCTAATTCTTTTATCGGTTTGTAACTCATCAACCTAGAAAAATGGTATAAAATATATGCAGTTTTTGCATAATGGGGAGAAACATAAGGAGCATTTGTTACATATCTTCTATCGATAATATTTTTTACAATCAAGTCAAGACTTGCACTATCAGCTTTCGTCCATTTTAGATTGTTTTTTTGAACAAATAATAGAACATTTGATAAAACAGATATATCAAAATCAATCGGAATGATTTTTCCAAACCAAGTTGAATAAGCACCTATATTCCTATATTCTTTAAATGTATTGTTTATCTTTCTATCACCAGTATTGGTATAATCTTGCATTAATAAATGAATATTTTTTGCGATAGAATCAGGCGTGTTCAAAGCAAGTAAAATCACAACGGTATCGTCCAAATCATCTGGTAATGCTTGCCTCTTATTAAAAAGATTTAAAAATCCAGCATTAGGAAAAATTATAGGAGTGTCTTTGGGCCAAAAATTATATGTATTTCTTCCGTTTTGATTTTTAAATTTTTCAAAATAAGGAGTGATATTCCTAATTATTCTAGATGCTTGTATTTGTTGATAATCTGTTAGTTTGTGTTTAATATCTTTTAAAGTCATTGCAATTAAACCAGAATAAAATGCATTTATATCTGCTTTTGCAAATTCTTTATTTAATGCATATTGTCGATAAGTTGGAAAACTACCTTTAGGGAAAACAGCGCTTTCTTTTGATTGTAATTCTTCTAGCCTATTTAATAATTTTGTAGTAATTAATGTATCTGCTGCTGAAACTGAAAAGTAAAAATTATAAATAACTATAAATATCAAAAAACGTTTAAACATTTGGAATATCTAATTACAGTTAAATTATTATACTTCAGAGATATTTCTTTACTAACCAATTATTAAAATCACTGCTTAGCCAACTTAGATAAATATAAAGATATAGTACTATTTCAAAATACTTCTCGAAATAACTATTCTTTGAACCTCACTGGTTCCTTCATATATCTGAGTAATTTTTGCATCGC
>JBAXQC010000160.1:0-1584 GCA_037131955.1 Bacteroidota bacterium | reverse complement strand
AGTTAGTAACAAAACCTTGTTAATACTTAATAAGATGTAAAAAAAAGAATTTTATAGCAGAAAACAAAATCAAAATAAATTTCATAATTCAATTTTAGGTCATTATTTTAGCAAAAATTTTTAAACCACTTATCATGAAAAAGCTGTTTGCCCTAATTTTATTTACTTTTTGCTTTGCGTTTTATAATGCACAGGCAGCAATTGAGTCTCCATATAAAACAGACGACTCTGTAATTGAAAATTTATTTGCAGAATCCTCTGAAATAGAGTATTCTAATTTATCTGAAATTCAGGGAATTCTTTTGCCCACTGCTTCGTTGCCAACACAGTTAAATGACGATAATAAAAGAATTATAGCTGGTTTACTCGGAATATTTTGTGGTTGGCTTGGATTACACCGATTTTATTTAGGTCACAATCAGTCGGGTTTAATCTATTTGGGATGGACTTTATGTGGAGGAGTAATAATTAGTATTGTTGCGGTAGCCACCTTGGGAATTGGGTCTGTATTGTACCCATTAACGGCCTTGTCAGGACTTTTAGGGATTATTGACGGAGTGATGATTTTGATTGACGAAACCGGCACCAAATACAACGACAAAAAGAAGTTAATAATGTGGATGGACAATTAATTTTAAAAACATTTTTTTGGAATTAAAATAAAATCTTTAACTTGGCAAAAAATTAATAAAATCTTATTACAAACTATGAAAAAATTATTTCTAATTGCGGTTGCAACCTTGTTTATCGGTTCAAGTTTTGCTTCATCAACATCATCTTACGTTGCAGATGATACTCAAATCGAACAATTATTCGCTAGCTCTGAAGAAGTATCTTTAAATTCATCTGACGAAGCAACAGCATTAATGTTAAACGTTAACTCTGTAAACGGCGGTGATCAAACAAAAACAGGATTTTTGGTTAGAGCGTGGTTTTGTGGTTTCATTGGCTTACACCGTTCTTACATGGGTACAAAAGGTTTGTGGTGGAAGTATTTCTGTACTTTTGGCGTTGTTAATTGTATAGACTTTTGGGGAACAGTTTTCAAAGGAGATGAATTCTTCTCTAAATTTAAAGGAAATGATAAATTTGTTGTTTGGAAAAAATAATCCAAACCAAAACATAATAAAAAGTGCAACTTATGTTGCACTTTTTTTTTGCCTAATAAGTACTTCGCGATCTTAAAACAAATAAAATTTGTAACAAAAAATGCCAGTGAGATTTTCACTGGCTTTTCATTTTTTTAAATCATCTAATTTTTAAACATCAACAACAGCTCAGCTATTTTTTGCTTTAGCTCCGGTCTAGAAACAATTAAATCTAAAAATCCTTTTTCCAATAAAAACTCCGATGTTTGAAATCCTTCGGGCAAATCTTTTCCAATGGTTTCTTTTACCACTCTTGGTCCTGCAAAGCCAATTAATGCTTTAGGTTCGGCAATATTTAAATCGCCAAGCATTGCGAAACTGGCAGTTACGCCGCCTGTTGTAGGGTCCGTTAAAAAAGAAATATACGGCAATTTTGCCTGTGCCAACAAAGATAATTTTGCAGATGTTTTTGCCATTTGCATCAAAGAAAACGCTG
>JBAXQC010000159.1:0-1608 GCA_037131955.1 Bacteroidota bacterium | reverse complement strand
TTTGGGCAAAGCCCAATTGAAAAAATTACAAAACGACTTTTTGAGGCTCAACTAATTATTGTCCCCCCAACACCGAACTAGAATAGAAGCACGAAACTTAAAAATTAACTCAAATTCAGTTGATGAAACCAAAAAGGGGACAGTCATTCAGTGACTAATTTTACTTCGTTAATGTTAGCACGGTCGGTCCGATACGGTGATGACTAACGTTTTGCAGATTGGCGATGGACGGTATTTTCAGCACAAATGTTGATGCGGAGAACCAATGTTTGATTCACAAGTCTACTTTTTCGTTAACTAAAAATTCTTTTACAGAGGTCCACTTGATGTATGAATATCTGTCGTTATCATATTTTTGAAAAATAATTCGCCCTTCCATTATGTCTCTCATATATTGCATTCCTTGCCAAGCTGGGTAAAGTTCATTTTCGGAAGGTGAAAAAAATCTTGTCACTTTGATAAGAAAATTTAGAAGACTAATACCGCCTGGTCTGAATATTTTATATTGTTTTCTTGAAAGTTCAGTAAGTAGTTTCACAAAGTCGTTGCACGAAAGTTTATCACCGGCTATTCTTAAATATCTTGGTGTATTATCTTCAATGGCAGCAGCAGCAGTAAATTCAGCAACATTGTCAGTAGTTGTAAATTCTAAAATTTGATTTGCATTACCCCAACATAAAATCCATTTTTGTTTGAAAAGTATTAAGGGCATATCTGTCGTTAATAAATCCATAAAAGGACCATTGAATATAGTTGTTGCTTTGATAGGTGTTTTGTCAAGATACTCGTGAAACTTTCTCCTGAAATCTAAATTTCTATTTTGTCCTTCTTTCAAGTTTGTAAAATCACTTGAATAGTCGCTTGGAATAAATCTTGGAACATTTGCTTGAACAGCAGCGTCCAAAAGTACTTTTTGAGTGTCAATTACCGTATCTCTTAAACCCGCCAAAGCTGATATGAGACAATGTGCTCCTATACAATGTTTATAAATTTCTGATTTATTGCTTGTGTCAACTTGAAAGACTTTGACACCTTTTTGTTCTAAGTCTTTTATTTTTTTAATGTCGGTTTCTAAACGCACGATTGCTCGCACTTCGACATCTAAGGCTAATAAAGCCTTTACAATTTTACCGCCTAAATTTCCTGTCGCACCTGCTACAACTATTATTTTTCTCATTTAGTATTATTAGTTTATTAGTCCTTATTTTTTGTTTGTGTCGTCCGTTACAATGACCGCTAACTTATTTATTGACGAAATAATCATATCCCAATTTAATTTTTAGATATTATCATCACAGGATTGTAAGACATTTACACTGGTTATTTTTTTATCAAACATACCAAAAAATAAAAGACACAGCTAAGTATAGCTGTATAAATTTGGATGAAATGATTGTTCTAAATATAATTTAATTCATAAATAAAAAGGAGCGGCAGAAGTAAAATGCCATTGCTTGCGAAATTCTTGTATGTTTAAAGAAATTGTTTTAGAGCAATAGTGTTTAGTGCTAAAGGTAAATGAGTAGTATTGGGTGGTAAAAAATTTTGAACGGCCTCGTTGCAAACAAGGACGAGTGGGGTCGTTTTCTTCTTATTTTCAAGCTAGTT
>JBAXQC010000158.1:0-1724 GCA_037131955.1 Bacteroidota bacterium | reverse complement strand
AGGTGGCGATTTTCACCACAAATGTTGATGCGGAGAACCAAACTTTGATTAACCAAAAATGTGTCTGCGGAGCACTGAACCGCCACTTTTGCCAAACCCGTGTTATGCACAGTAATTCTATTTCACAATTAGTTTACGTGTCATTATTCCGTTGTCTGTTTTTAGGTAGAGTAAATACATTCCTGTCGTAACATTGTCAATTTGTATTGAATGTGAGTTACTTGTTCCTAGTGTCCCATGTTTAACAATTTGGCCAACTGCTGAAATTATTGAATACGATTTAATGCCGCTAAATTCTATTGTCAGAACCTCTCCACTTGCAGTTGGATTAGGATAAACTTGGAAATTGTTTTCTGCTGTAAAATTATGAACGGATAAAACAACATCTGAAAGTAGTTGAGTTGTCCAGTCATATTGAGAATTTATATAACTCAATCCTGTCAATGCCACATTTCCGTTGTCAAAAACATATAAAGAAGAAACTGCATCATCGCCATTTGCAAGTCCGTCATATCTATAAACACCTGTTGAAAGACCAGAAGCAGAATCAATTTTTAGAATAACATAGTCGTAGCCTGTTCCAATGCCTAGTCTTTCGCTATTTCCACCAATATAAACTTGACCGTTTCTTAGAATGATTGTATTTCCAATGTCAGCATTATTAACACCATGTTCGTATCTGTTTTGCCAAATTAGGCTTCCATTGCTATTATATTTTAATGTAAGTATGTCAGCATTGGTATAACTTGGAGTTCCATAGTTCAACCCGTAATGTCGTCCTGTAATGTAAATATTTCCACCCGAATCTTGAATTGTGGCTTTCATCTCATCTCCACTAACATTGCTTGGCAAATTTGTTCCATATTGTTGTGTCCAAATTAAAGAGCCATTAAGATTTACTTTTGAAATTCTGTATTGTGTCCAAGCTGTAATTAAAAGGTTATTGTCGGGGGTTGTTTGGACATCATTAATGCCGTTAAGAATGTCAGTATTACCATTAAATATAAGATTGTTATTTATATCAACCTTTACAAGAGTACCAGCACTTCCGAAAAGAAAAATATCGTTGTTATGAATGAAAATGTCGTAAGCAAACCAGTTTATCTCTGTGTTTGGATTAAATTCTCTTTGCCACAATTGGTTTCCATTTGAATTGTAAGAATATAATTGTGCAAGAGTAGTTATTCCTGGTGCTGGAAAGTCGTATTCTTTGTATGCAGTAATATATAAACATGTGTCATTTGCTAAACCTAATGAACGTGGGTAGTATGAGGTATCGGCAGGATTTTTAATTTGCTGTACCCAAATTAAAGTCCCATCTAATGAATATTTTTGGATAACGATTTTTGATTTATAAAAATCAAGTTGTTCTTTATGTAAAATGTAAACATGATTAGTCGCGTCAAATTTGTAGTCAATGATTGAGTTGTTAAAAACCGAGTCACTACCGAAAGTTTTTGTGGAAATAGTGTCACCAAGTAGGTCATACTTCACTATTAACAGTCGTTGTCCATTAGCAGTATTTTTTCTACCAATAACTTTAATTGTGTCGGCTGTTGTCTGAATACTTGGATATTCTGAATAATAATTATTCAGTCCAGTTGTAAAGTCCTTAGACCACAAAAAAGTCGATTGAGAATAAGTGTTTATCACTATTCCAGTTAATGTCAAAATTAAGATTAGTCTTTTCATTGTGTCGTTTTTATTATTGTGCATAACGTTTT
>JBAXQC010000157.1:0-1767 GCA_037131955.1 Bacteroidota bacterium | reverse complement strand
TGTAAAGCAGTTTCCTCATTGCTTACTTTGGATTTTTAAATATGACGCATAACGTCCCAGGCTTTGCGCAGTTTGGATAATCCGTGATCCTACTGCTGGCTTGGCCACTAAAGACGCGATTAGCTAAAGCCAAATTACTGAAGTTGATTAGCAATACCAAAAGATGAATGGCCAAAGACAGAAGCCCAAATTGCGCAAAGCCTATTGTTGTGCGCAGGCCCAAAAAGGTTTTGTTACTGATTTATTTCCATTTAGAAGCGACTAAAGCAATTATTGCACCTAAAATTACACCAATTATTGTAGTAATTGTATATTTTAAAATTTCATTTCTAAGCCAATGTTGTTTTAAATTTAATTCAATTCTTGAAATAGAATTTTTTATAGATTCAATTTCTTCATTTTCGTTTTCTTTCAAATAATATTTTTGTCTAAAAGCAATTACGCCTTTATCAGATAGCGAAATATTCTTACTCGTATCATTATTATCAACTTGGATTTGACTTACAGTTATATGTTCATTCACCAATAAAACATCAATTGCATCAGCAACTTCATACCAACCATACCTAGAGACTATATCAACATTTTCCATTCGAACAACTAATGATTGCATATAACCAATCTGTCCTTTAGGTCTTTTCTCAATAGAATATTTGTCTGGCGAGTTTAGATAGTCAACAAGTGTCCCAAAGTGTAACGAACAATGACCATATGTTCTTTCAAATGTAGGAACATGTCCTTTTTCATTTGATCCGTTACCTGTCACTGTCAGAGTAAAACTGTAAAGAGTTTTGAGAATTTCATGTTCTAAAACATTTTTCATTGAATTATTTTTAACAATTGTATAGCTTCAAATTGGTTGCGCACAACGTTCGAGGCTTGCCGCAGGGCTGGAATTGTTGCTTTGTCTGCCCGGCAACTGAAGCCGATTGAAAAACTGAAGTTGAAGTTAACAACTAAAAGCCAAATAGAATTCGGTCAAGCCCGATATTAGTCGACAGTAGTACAACAGACGATTGTTATTCCATCCGCCAGCCTTGCGGCAAACCTTTTGTTGTGCGGTCGTGCTTTTTGGCGTTCGTTTAAAGATTTATTTACTCTTGTGAGCTTCCATGTCAATCTCAATAAGCTGTCCTTTGATTGCAAGTCCTTTAACTTCAAGCCAAGTTCCAGTCGGAAATTGTTTTTTATAAATTGAATTGCGAAAACCTGATACTTTTATAAAGTCATCCATATTTGTAGTATAAACATTCTCCGCAACAACGTCGTCAAACGTGTAACCATAATGTTTTAATATTTTCTCTAAGTCAGTGTAACAATTTTTCATTTGTTGTTCCATATTTCCAGGTGCAACAATTACTCCATTGTCGTCCATGCTAACTGCACCCGAGATTTTTAAATCGTCTCCAATTTTTACAGCATGTGAATAACCGTATTCTTTTTCTAATTTAGGTCTTAGCAGAAAATACTGTGGTGTGTCAACCATAGTTTCTTTTTTGTCAACTTTTGCTGTGGTAATTGAACTATTGTTGTCTTTACAAGAATTTAAAACAGATAAGCCGATTGTCAGGCTCGTTGCAAGAATTAGAAATTGTCTCATATTATTTATTTTGGTTTAAAGAATGATAATTGTCGTTTGCATGTCGCACAACGTCCCAGGCTTTGCGCAGTTTGGATAATCCGTGATCCTACTGCTGGCTTGGCCACTAAAAACGCGATTAGCTAAAGCCAAATTACTGAAGTTGATTAGCAATACCAAAAGATGAT
>JBAXQC010000156.1:0-1786 GCA_037131955.1 Bacteroidota bacterium | reverse complement strand
AAGTTCATCAGTTTTGATGCCCCACAAATGGGAGCAAATATTAATTTGGGTATGCAATATTTACTACAAAATTTTAAAGCCTTGCCTGTTGATTTAATCAGAGATAAATACGCTAAACTCACCTGCCCCAGTGCAAGCCAATTAGTGCTTTATAGTTGTCTTCCAGACCCAATTGATTGGTATTGGCCAATGAAATGGACTACAGCATCACCTAGCATGGAAAGATTGTTATTTAATCTTCATCCAAATGTGTCTACTTGGCCAACAAATTGCAGAAATATTTCCATTATTAATGGAAGTAGAAACGGCAATAAACAAAATAACGGTAGTGTTGATGCTTGCGAAAGATTATTTGATGGCGATGGCGTTGTAAGTGTTGACATTAAATCTTTGCCAAATTATGGTGAGGGGTATTGTAAAATATATGATTTTGAATTACCAACAATAACATGTCAACCAGCATTTGAAATTTTAGCGCAAGCAGTCACAAACAATAGCGTAAGAGTAAAAAATTCCAGAGGAGTGGATATTGTGGCTGGTAGCTACAGGACTGATTTGACGGCACTCTCTGATGCTAACCATTGGATTTCTAGTGTTGTTGCAGGAGTTGTTGCACCTTGTAACCTAATTAGTTATTTTACACCATCTACAGGCAATGCACCAAATTATTGTTTTATTCCTGCATTAAGTGCCGCAGGAGTAAAAAACTTTGATGGACTGGTTGAAAGCAGCCACATTGCTTTGCCTCAAATTTTTCAAGGTTCTGCCAAATTCGAGGATCCTAACCATGAGATTTCAAACTTTGATGTAGTTTATGCTCCAGCAACTAACCAAACACATGTTGAAATTACAGATGAAAACATTAGATGGGTAATGTATGAACTTTTGGACATAGAAAATGAACACCTAAAATTTCAAAATGAGTACATTGATGCTAGAACACACAAAGCCGAAAAAACAATTAGGGCTGGCAGCAATGTTGGAAAGTATACAGATGCATCTTTTGAAACTAATCAAACTGAAGGTATAATTTTTCAGCCAGCAAACCTTCCTGCTCCAACTTTTTTGAGCATTGGTACAAGTGTTTCAATTTTTGTTGCAGAAGGCCAAGACGAAGGTGTGATGTACGATGTATTTAGTCAACAAAATGTACCATTTAAATCATATGCTGTTTCATTCAACGGCTTAAATTCAGAATTTATTATAGGTGAAGCAGAAATACAATCTTCATCGCCTTATTGTTACATTTCAAAAACTTTTGGCTCTAGTCAATTTGATGGTATAGGTAATGAATTTGGAAATAATATTTTTCACTTCAACTTTGCTATACCATTTTGCGATTATTGTGGCCCAGCAATTGTGAGAGGAAACGGAAACATTACTAAATTTTTTGCAGGAGAATCAATATACCTGGAACCTGGCTTTTATACAGAAGATAATGCAATTTTTGAAGCTTCCATTTTTGGGGGATATGAATGTGAAAACAACAATGCTGGAAGATATGCCACAGAACCAATTGCCTCATCCAATTCGGAGCTTCCTATTTCTGCAGTTTTTTCTAAACAAAAGAAAATTGAAAATTTAGTTTTAAAAGACGATATTGAAAATAAAAAAGAAATTTCTCTCTTCCCCAATCCAGCTTCTAATTCAATAACTATTTCCTCATCAGAAGAACTCAAAAACATTTTAGTTTTTAATCTTTTTGGGGAGCAAATCTATAACATTAATAAACTTGGTAAATACAATGTAGAAATTGCAACAGATCAGCTATCCAATGGCGTTTATG
>JBAXQC010000155.1:0-1823 GCA_037131955.1 Bacteroidota bacterium | reverse complement strand
AAGAATTAATTAAATCATACTCCAATAAATTTATAACTAAGCCGGCTAAAAAAACAAAAAATAACAGTTCGTTTACCCACGTTTTTTTTGTTTCTAAAAATAAATTAGACACGTAATATGAAATAGGGATAGAAATGAAAGAAAGGTAATTTATGGTAGAGTATGGCGCTAACAGATACACTAAAAAAGAAAGGATTAAAAACCAAACAAAAATAACTGATAAATTTCTTGTAAATATTGTATTCACAGGCAGTTTAACAAAAAAGAAGGCAACAGAAATTACTAGGTAAGTGGCTAAAATTACTGTATAAACTAAAAAAGAATAAGGCCATTTGTAGGGTAATACAAATTCAAAATCCTCGGGAAAAAATATTTTGTCTTGCAGCAATACATTAACTTTTCCTAAATAAAAATAACACACAAAAACAAAAATGTAAGGTAAAGCAAATCCTAAAAAAGTAACCACCCATTCTCTCCAAACAAAAGGCCTAATAACAATAAGTGCAACCCAAACCAAGGGAAAGAACATAAAAGAAGGAAAATAAAATAGCGATGCCAATGCTATAAAAAATGAGGCATCAAAAAAGTGAGACAAGTCTGTTTCCTTTCTATAAGTAAGCATAAGTTTATGCAGGGCAATAAGCAAACAAAAAATTGCAGGGATAGAGGGTTGAAGACTAAGCATAGATTTACCCGAACTCATCAGCAGCAAAAAAATTAAAGCGGGAACAAAAGACTTCCGTTTTAGCAGTCCAAAGGCATCTACCAAATAATTAAAGTAAAAAGCACACACTACAAGCATAGTATAGGCTACAATAGATTTTGAAAGCAAAGAAAAGCCCGAGATATAAGATAGTAGCTCAAAAAGGGGCATGGCATTTTTAACAGGAATTATTGGAGGGTCTTTAAACCCTTGCCACCAAAAAAACAATCCAATGATAGGAACCAACAAAGGCGCTAAAATTTTATTGTTTTTAAAAAAAGTAATCATTCTTTATTTATTGAATATAAATTTTTTATAAGTTTGCGGATACAAAAGTAATTTTATGGATCAATTTTGGTACGCAATCGCAGATTTTTTTCAAGCATTATATCCACTATTTAAAACATTAGGTCGTTTTGGGGCTATTTTCTATGGTCTTGCAATTGCCGTATTGTCTTTTTATTGGATGTGGGTATTAATGAAAAACCCCGATGAAATAAGGTCAAACAGAGTAGAAGACCAGCCGGAGTAATGCTATTTTTGGTTTAGTTTTTTTAAATACTACTTTAGTCTAATTTTTTTGTGAATTAGAACAATTGGCAATGTTTGCAGTATAAATCTTTTTTTTTGAGACAAAATAATACCCGCTTTAAAAAACAGTGAGCAGTAGAAAATTAAATAGGACTGCCCAATAAAAAGCCCAAATTCCATTTTCATAAAAATAGAACTTAAAAATTAGTCCAAAGAGACCAAGCAACAAAATGTGTGCTCCTCTGCCAAAAAAAGGAACACCTTTTTGTATAATGTATAGATAGATTTTTAAATAAGGAACACAGAAAATAAAAAAAGGAATACCTTTTAGTATTTTAGCTATAAAAGATTCATTAATTCTAACTAACTTTATTCTCGCTAATGATAGCTCGCAACAAGAATACGCTATGGAGCAAATAAACACATTAAACCAAGAATACATTACCATTCAGCAAGAAAACAGGCAATTATTAAACCAAATTACTCAAATAAGGCAAGACTCTGTACTATTTAGCGAACAAAGAAACATAGAATTTAGTCCTAACAATTTCAACGAATATCTGTTAAAACAAGTAAACGAAGTATACTT
>JBAXQC010000154.1:0-1846 GCA_037131955.1 Bacteroidota bacterium | reverse complement strand
TACAAATAACCAAACCAACGTAAGGCCATGGGCGTTTAGCGAAATTTTTAAATTAACACCAGACAGTTCAGATGGAAAATCTATAAGAAACGAAACTTACAAATTAATTAAATTTGACTATGGTCAAGAGGAATTTTATAACCTTAACTTAGATCCTTTGGAAGAAAACAACTTGTTAAGCTCCAATTTATCACCAACAGATATTACCTCATATAATTATTTGTGCAATGAAATGGTAAACCTAACAGGAAATGGCAACCTATGTAGTATTATCGACAAAATCAATTTAGCTGAAGAACCAAAAAACCTGATTTTAGTAAATCCATTTGAAAGTAAAATTACACTTAAAAATAAAGGCAAAGACGATTGTTATGAGCTATTTAATAATTTGGGTAGTTTAATATATAAAGGAAAAGCTATAGAACTTGAAGATTTTTCCTATTTATCAAAGGGAATTTACATTTTAAAAATTACAAATAAAACAACAAATTCAATTAAACTATTAAAGAACTAATTTTAAGAATTATGAAAAAAATACACCTTATATTTTTAAATTTATTTTGTGTTTTCATTCTAGCAAAAGCACAACAAATTCCTAATGGAGGATTTGAAAATTGGACAACTCAAGGACCATTTGAAATGCCAGAAGCATGGGATGGAAGACCATCAGCAAGCAAAAGTACAGATATGCATTCTGGAAATTATGCCATAAAATTCGAAACAGCTACATTTACCAACCCCCAAACAAGTACGCTGGATACATTACCTGGAGTTGCCAATACAGGTATGCCTGGAACCGGACCTGGTTTGCCTGGAATTAGAGGCTTTGCAAGCAATGCAAGACCCGATAGTTTAACAGGCTGGTATAAATATTCACCTGTTGGTTTGGATAGTTTTGTAGTAAGAGTTGTAATTTCAAAATGGAATTCAACAAACAACAGCAGAGATGAAATAAGTAATGTTACTTTTTTTGGGTCTGCAGCAAACAACTACACTCGTTTTAGTTTTCCAATTCATTATTTAAACAATGAAATACCAGACACCATAATCGTAGAGTTAATTAATACATTGGTTCAACCTCCAGGAATATTAACACCTGGAACAATTTTGCTGATTGATGATTTGGCATTTGTAGGCAATGTACCCAATTCGGTAAGTAAAGTTAATAAAGAGGATCAATTAAAATGTTTTCCAAATCCGGCAAACGAAAGCATTACAATTTCAAATCTGTCTTCCACGAATATTGTTTTAATGAATCAAATTGGTAAAACAATTAAGGTTATAAATACAAATAACTTAAACTCAATAAAGCTAGATGTCAGTGAATTTGATAATGGCATTTACTTTATTAAGCAATCGAATGGAGCTACGCAAAAAATTTCAATAATTCGTTAATTGATTCCTTCTATTAATAAAAATAAAAAAAAGAGTTTAGCCATAAAGCTAATTTCATTAGCCCTAGTGCTAAACTCTATGAATATTTATTCGCAAACTATTGAAGTTGTTAAATTTGAAAAATTACAATCAAAATTCAAAAACAAATCAGACACTACTTACATTGTTAACTTTTTTGCATCTTGGTGTAGCCCATGCATTGCTGAATTACCATCGATTGTAAAATTTTCGAAAGAAAATAAAAACACCAAATATAAAGTCATACTAGTGAGTTTAGATTTAAAAAAAAACTATCTAGAGGTACTTCCAAACCTCATAGAAAAATTTCAAATTTCTCAAACAATCTATTTATTAGATGAATCAGATTCTAATAGTTGGATAAACAAAGTGGATAAGAATTGGTCTGGGCAAATACCTGCAACATTTATAACAAATGGAAGCACTAAAAAGA
>JBAXQC010000153.1:0-1906 GCA_037131955.1 Bacteroidota bacterium | reverse complement strand
ATTATCTAAGTAATATTATTGGGTTTTAATATTTTTAAAAATCATGATATTTAATTTGAAGTTGGATTAAAGTATATTTGCCTATTTTATAATTCAGGCAAAAGATATTGGAGATTAATTCTCCTCCAAACAAAATTATCCTATTCAAAAAAAAGGTTTATTGAAAAATAAACCTTTTTTTTGTTTTTAATACAATGAACGAAAACATAGAAGTTACAAGTTTAGTGGTTCACTTCAACAATGCACAAGATTGTATTGCTGTTGTAGAGTCTTTGCTAAATTTAAGCATTAGCAAGCATAAAATTGTGGTGGTGGACAATTGTTCCAAAGAAACCGAATGGAAGCAAGTGGTGCAAAAATTTGCAGCCAATACAAACATAGAATTGATAGTGTCGGAAAAAAACGGTGGCTTTGGTTACGGAGTTAATTTTGGATTTTATTTTATGCTAAAAAAATATCCAACACTAAAATTCTTGCATGTTATAAATTGTGATGCTTTAGTTATTGAAAATAATTACCTAAATGAGTTAGTAAACGTACTTACTAATAACAAAAATGCAGGAATGGTTGGCCCAGCAGTGGTGATGGAAGATTTAAAAACTATCCAAAATACCATTTTGCCTTTAACCTCTTTAAAAAATGCTTTAAATTATCAGGCAAGGTTTTACGGACTTTCTAAAATTACAAATCCACCAGAGTTGCAAAAAGTAGAATGTGTGAACGGGGTTTGTTTTGTAGTAAAAAAAGAAGTGTTTGAACAAGTAGGCGGATTTTGCGAAGATTATTTTATGTACAACGAAGAGCAAGATTTATGTTTAAAAATTTCAAAAGCAGGAAAAGATATTTTGTATTGGTCGGGCAAAAGCATTCTACACAAGGGAGCAATAAGTCACGAAACAGAAAAGATAAATTGGAGGTATTTCTACAACAGAAGAAACCAAGTTTTATTTGTGGCCAAACACAGAAGTTTTTTAGAAGCTCTAGTTATGGCAAAACTTTTTATACTTTCTGGCTTTAAAAAAATTGTACTCAACAAAGAATCGGAAGTAAACTATTGGAATTTTGTTAAAGCTTTAGTATTGGCTGCTTTTGGTAAAGTTTAAATCTTAATTCTATAAGTATTTATCAATAATAATCTTCATTTTAGAAACTGCTAGCAAAATAGTTTTACGCTAGAAATAAAGGCACGATTTTAGTCTGTATGTTCATCATAAAGTATCAACAAATAAAAAAAATGAAATCAATTGCAAAAGCAGCAAAAGAAAAACAACGTGAAGCACGAAAAGAAGCAGGCTTTTTTGATGGAAGATTTAAACCCAAGGTTATAAAAGACAAAAAGAAGGAAGCCGTAAAATTTGCATGTAGAAAATTTAAGTTTAAAAAGTAATAGTTTTTTTGTCATTAATTTAGAATTAACAATTTCATAAATTTTGATTCGTTAAAAAAAATGCAACTTTGTAACATGCCTAAAAAAATAGTATTCCTTCTTTTTGTTTTTGTTCAATTCGTTTTCCAAAGCATTAATTCTAAAGATCACAACATAGAACTTGTAGTCTTAGATTCCAGAAGCACCAAAGGACAAATAGCAATAGGAATTTACAAAGACGATTATGGTTTTCAGAACAGCAAATCGTTTTTAAACAAAAGGTTTCCAAAAACAGAAATGAAAAACGGAAAGCTAACTGTAAAGTTTAGTTTAGAGCCGGGAATTTATGGAATTGCTCTCCTCGACGATGAAAGCATGGATGCCAAAATGGATTATAATTTTATTGGAATACCCAAAGAAGGATTTGGCTTTTCTAATTATTACCACACGGGTTTAACCAAACCTCATTTCGATAAATTTAAGTTTGAAGTGAAACCAAATTCTCAAAAAAAGATTGAAATTAAGGTGAGGTATTTGTAG
>JBAXQC010000152.1:0-1919 GCA_037131955.1 Bacteroidota bacterium | reverse complement strand
TTGCCAATGTGCTGTTATGCGGTCGTGCTTTTTTTTGTCTTTGTTACTGTCCTACGAGTTTAGTTTTACTGTCTGCAAGTTGTTGTTTGATATATGCTTTCAACTCGTCAAAAGTCATATTTTGAGTTTCAGAGCTTATTTTATCTCTGATGTCTCTCATCATTTTTACAGCGTCAAACTGTTTTCCTGCCTGTTCGGCAGACAGGTCTTTATTAGTCGTTTCCATAGTTTACAAGGTCTTTTGGGCTTCTGATTTCTATTATTGAGTAACCAAGTCGCATATTTACAGAATTGTAGCCCTTAATTCTGTCGAGGTTTACGATATGTTTAAAATTCCAACTTGCTAAAACGTCCACTTTGTGAATGGTCGCTAAGGCAATGTGTCGGCAGTCTTCCAAACTTGTTTTACCAACTACTTTTTCTTTGATATATGTGTCCGCCAACTTTATTGCTTCTTCTGTCAATTCTATTCGTTGAAATTTGTCCGTTGGATAATTATGTAAAATTTGTCGAACATGTTGTGGTGCGTTTAATAATTCAAGGTCAAGAAGGTCAGAAACTACAAAGATTATTTCGTTTTTGTCGAGCCTGTCAAACAGCATAGTTGTAGCCTCTTTAAACTCTTCGTCAAAGTAACCGCCAACTACCGATGTGTCTATGTAAATTCTCTGTTTCATTTATTCTTTTGTCATTACAAATATAGTCAAAAAGGTCTTACTATCAATTAGATTATTGTCGTGATTACGGTCGTCCTAGCATGCCGCATAACTTATTTATATCCTGACCAGTTACGTAACCAAAGAAAAAATTTGGGTTAAATAAAGGTTGAACTATAAGGATTATAAAAAAATTATTTTTTTATAAAACATACAAAAAAAATAAAAACCAGCATGTATGAAGAAATTTAAACTTGCATTAAATGATTTCAGTACATAATTTAATTTTCAACTCAAGTGGATATGCTGAATTTAAAGGCCACAAAGTGCAACTAGGCGGCTATTTGGGTCGTTTCTTTCAAGTAATGACGTTACTCAATAGGTACGATATGAATTGCCTTAATACTCTTTCCAAACGTTGCCATCATATATCTTACAAAGAATCCAATAATTTCGTCTGGCTTTCCTTGCCCTCTGTTTATTACCCTTATTTCAAGAACGGTCTGCGGCTAAAAGAAGTTGGCGCTTTTGAACTATAAACATCCTTCTGAAATAAGCACTTCAACTGTAAAATAAATTTTCTTTAGAACCACAAAATAGCCAATTTCTTTTAGCCACTGTTAGTGGTTGGTGCCTATGTACGATCAATCCCAAGTTGAAAACACAATGAATCAACTATTTCGTTCTGAAGTTTTATGTCGCTAATTTCTCCATATACTTTTGAAAGTCTAACCTTGTCAATTGTGCGTATTTGGTGACACAAAATTATTGATTCATTTTCAAGTCCAAAATTGTTCGCCAAAATTAATGCTTCATTCGGGTAAATCCTTCTTCCTTTTTTTCTAGAAGTTATCGGGATAATATTCACAACATTCAACAAATCGTTTATTTCGTCTTCACTTATTACAAGTACTGGCCTTGTTTTGCCCTGTTCTGAGCCTAATGTTGGGTCAAGATTTGCTCGGTAAATTGTCCATTTTTTCACACTCATACCGTCTCGTTGTCAATGGAGTCAAAGTCTTTATGAATTTCCTCGATGTCTGCAAGAAATAATGGGTCAATTGAAGCTTCTCTGAGCTGGGCTAATTTTTGAGTTCTGCTGTCAACAACGTCATCAATAACAACTGTTACCTGCTTTTGATTCTCAAAATTAGGTGGTAGTGTTATTACTACTTGGTTATTTTTCACTGTGCATATTTGTCTGAAAGTCATCGCGTTTAATTTGTCAAGCAAATATACAAATTAATGAATAAAAATTAATGT
>JBAXQC010000151.1:0-1945 GCA_037131955.1 Bacteroidota bacterium | reverse complement strand
CATTCATGGCCATTGCCTCTAAAGCTGCCAAACCAAAACTTTCTGTTTCTGATGGCAGCAAAAACAAGTCTGCCACTCTTAATAGCATTTCAGGAGTAGTAATTTTTCCTAAAAATTTTACATCGTGGTAAATGTTTTTTTCTCTGCACAATTGTTCTATTCTATTTCTTTCTGGGCCATCACCTATCAATAAAAGCTTGCTCGGAATTTGTTTTTTCACCTTTTCAAAAATTCCAATTACATCATCTAGTCTTTTAACTTTTCTAAAATTAGAAATATGCATTAAAATTTTTTCTTCATTTGGGGAGTACATTTTTTTCTGGCATATACCATTGTATTCTTCTTTGTTTTTTAATTGCTCAAAATCAGAAATTGAAATAAAATTTGGGATGACGTGAATTTCTTTTTTTATGTCGAAAAACTTATATGTATCGTCTTTTAAACTTTGCGAAACTGCCGTTACAGCATCACTTTCGTTAATAGAAAAACTAATAACAGGTTCAAAAGAAGCATCTTTCCCAACCAAAGTTATATCTGTTCCGTGCAAAGTTGTGATAAACGGAATGCTTATACCGTGAGATTTTAATATTTGTTTGGCAAGGTAAGCCGCACTTGCATGTGGTATGGCATAATGAACATGCAACAAATCTAATTTTTCGTGCTTAACCACATCTACTAATTTGCTTGCCAATAATATTTCGTAAGGCTGATAATCAAATAATGGGTAGCTAGAAACTATTACTTCGTGATAAAAAATATTTTCCGAAAAAAAATCCAATCTCACCGGTTGGCTGTAAGAAATAAAATGGACCTTATGGCCTTCTTTTGCCAATGCAATTCCTAATTCAGTTGCAACCACTCCGCTACCACCAAATGTTGGATAGCATACTATTCCTATTTTCATTTTTTTCTATTGTTTATGGTGATAAACCTTCTTTTGTTTTAACTGTTTGTTTAATTTTTGTTTGATTTAATTCTGTGGCATAATGGGACTAAACATTTTTAATTATTTGCTAATGCTTCGGGCAACATAAGCAAAAATGGAACGCTTTTTTCGTAATTAACCTCGTAATAATTTACCCCGTTTTGTAAATTAGCGTAATAGATAGGTCTTTTATCCCAATAGTTTTTTTCAGAAGTAATGCACCAGGCATTTTCTCCCAACATTTTTGCTAAAAACCACTTTTCTAAAAGTCTGGTGGTTCTGCCATTGCCATCTACAAATGGGTGAATGTAAACAAATACCAAGTGAATAAATGCAGCAAAATAAAAAGTTTCTGTTACGCTTAGCCTAGTGTTTAGTAGCAGAGAAATATCGTCAAATAGTTTATCAAGTTCTTGTTTTATAAACTCTGGTTCTATTGCTAAATATATAAGTCTGCCTTGACTTCGGACTCCCACTTTTACAGTTCTAATTTTGCCTCGTTCCTTTTTAATGAGTATGTTTTTGGTTAAAATTTCATGAACTTTCAAGATATTACCAAACGACAATTCATTTACTCTTGCAAATTGATAGGCTTCAATCAAATCTTCAATTTCTTTAATTTCTTTGGTTTTTAAATGCAAATTGTGTTCACTTGATTTTAAGTAAGTATCAAAACTAACTGTGTTACCCTCAATATTTGAGGAATGTACGGCAGAATTAGCCAAATAAAACTTAAAGTCTTCTATACTTTGATGTTTGTTTTTTAATGTTTCATACATCAATTCAACATTAATAGCTAGTTTAGAATTATATTCCTTGAAGTAATTTTCATTTAAAATTTTTAATCCCGCAATCATAACTCAAATGTAGGAAAAACGAATTATACACTTTAAAGTGTTTCTAAGAAAAACCAATAATTAACACAAATTTAAACCATCAATAATCAATTACCTGTTCCTCCATCACTTTTGGCAGCTCTCGGTATTGATATTGCTGAGTCCTAAGCTGTGGCTCAAATCC
>JBAXQC010000150.1:0-2019 GCA_037131955.1 Bacteroidota bacterium | reverse complement strand
GTATTACAAACGTAAATCTTGAACGTCCTCGTTGCAAACAAGGACGAGTGGGAGTATTTGTTTAAATTTAAATTTCATCGTCTTTTTGTTTTTAAAGTTAATACCACAAGGCTGGAGCCTTGCGGTAGCAGGGGGTAGCAGGGGAATTTGAGGGTCAACTAAGTAGTTTTCTCTTATTTTTAATACTAATAATTTTATTCTTATTTTTTCATACTTCAATTTCATTACTTTCTTCAATTTCTTCTGCTAACTTCTTTTCAAATTTATTATGTATGAAAAGTATTGAAAGTCCGAATATAATTGCAGAAACAATAAGTATATTATTAATGATACCGCTCACAGAAAAAGATATTCGGATTAATATAGTGGAAATAATAAATCCTGAATTTCGAATAACTTTGTGAAACTCGTCTGTGTGGAAAAATGAGAATAATAATAATATTACATCAGCAATAATGAGAATATTGAAAAACTGTTCAAAGAAAATATTATTGATGTTTTTGAAAGAAATTGCACTGGTTTTTAGGGGTTGAAAGATTCCAATACTCCAGTTTGTGAAGGAATAAATTGCAATAAGTAAAAGTACAGGAACTAATGATATAGCAATCCATTTTTTTGCGTTTATAAATTTTGAAATACTTGAAGTTTGGTTTCTTCTATTTTCAAAAGATCTATATACTTTAATTCGTTGAACTTGGAATAGATAAATTAAGTAGAATAATAAGACTGATGTTACCAAATCATAGGTAAACTGCAAATCATTTTTAATATTAAACCAATTGGGTGAAAGTGATAAATCTGAAAGGTCTTTGAACAATCGCCTAATAATTACAAGAGCAATAATTTCATACTGTTTTGTGATGTAAGTAGAAGTTGATTTTGGGAGGTAATAAATTAAAAGATACACCTCATAAACCAATATAAAAGAAAAAGGGGTATAAATGGCAGCGATAGGATTTTTTAATAAGTTAGAAGGTCCAGTAATAGTAATAATATTAAAATGTATCAATCCAATCATTAATAAGTGAATTATAAAACCTACTAAAGCAATCCATAAGATAACACGTTCACTCCTTTCTTTGGTTTTTTTTGAAAGAAGTTTTTGATATAGATTTTCCAAGAGTTTTGATAAGTTCATGTTAATTTTTTTTATAAAAATAATCTATTGTTTACAGTAAGTTGTAAATGTATGAATTACCACTAACGTATTTTGGATTGGCGTAGTGTAGAATTTGAAACTTCAACGTGTTGACCTGCAACAAAGGTAAGATTGAAAACGGAACGTACAAGTACCTCTTCAACCCGCAATTTTGCAAATGTGCTGTTAGGTGCTGCCGTTCTTGTCATTCGTTTTTATTTAGTTTTAGTTTCATCATAATGTCTGTCTGTTCGTCATAGCCTAATTTGAAAATATGTTTGTCAAATTCTACAAAACCATTTTTACTGTAGAAGTTAATTGCTTTGTGATTTTCTTCCCAAACACCTAGCCAAATATAGTCAGCATTTTTTTGTCGTGCAATTTGAATTGCCTTGTCGTAAAGTATTTGTCCAACAGGTTTTCCGTGGTAGTCATTAAGCACATAAATTCTTTCAATTTCTAATGCTTTGTCATCCTGTAATTCTGTTTGTGATTGTCCAAAGTTTATTTTTAAATATCCAATTACGTTGTCGTCAATTGTAGCAAAATAAAATTCAGCGTTTTGGTCGTCAAGTTCAGTTGTCAATTTAGTTTTAGAAAGAGCTTCGTCAAGATATTTTTGCATATTCTCGTCTGTATTACCGGCCGAAAAAGTTTCTAGGAATGTCTGCCTACTAATTTTTTGTAACTTTTCAGTGTCATTTATTGTCGCTTTTATAATTACTATTTTATCCATTTTGTAAAGTTATAAAATTGTCTGTGCAAAACGTTAAATGTTGTCGTGTCGAACTGTTTGTCCAGCCGTTAATAAAGTCTGTAAGGCACTTAATTAGTTGTTCCTCAAATTCTCTTAAACTCAATAAAATCAGTTGACTTGGATG
>JBAXQC010000149.1:0-2032 GCA_037131955.1 Bacteroidota bacterium | reverse complement strand
TAAGAAATTTATCGTTCATTAAAAATGGGTATCCAACAATTATGTTACATTCTATTTTTACTTCAGTTTCTTTGCTAACATTATCGCAAATAGAAATTATTTTTTTGTGAATTTCTTTTCTATAGTTTTCATCAAAAGTTCTAATTGTTCCAAGCGCTTTGGCATTATTTGGTATTACGTTTGTTGCACCATTTGCTACAAAACTACCAAACGCAATAACTGTTTCTACAGGATGTTTAGCAGTTTTATAAAATTCGTTTATTTGAATTATTGCTTTGCTAAGGGCGATAATTGGGTTTTTATATAAATGTGGCAGTGCAGCATGGCCTCCAATTCCAGTTGCAGTAATATGTATTTCGTCTGTTGATGCCATAAACATCCCGCTTTTAAATCCAACTTTCCCTACTTCTATTTCAGGTGTAACGTGTTGAGCAAATATTTTTTGGATTGGATGCTTTTCAAATAAACCTTGCTTAATCATTAAGCTTGCTCCCCCGGGAAGGACTTCTTCGCCAGGTTGGAATATTAGTTTTACAGTTCCAGACCAATAATTTTTTAGCTCCAACAAAACTTTTGCTGTTCCCAATAAGCTAGCTGTATGGAAATCATGTCCGCAAGCATGCATAATTCCTGCATTTTTTGAAGTATATATACTTTGGTTTTCTTCTTGAATGGGCAAAGCATCCATATCTGCTCTAAGGGCAATAGTTTTTCCATTGTCTGAACTCCCATTGATGGTAGCCACAATTCCAGTTTTTACCCAATTATTTTCGAACTCAATACCAAGTTGAGATAACTTTTTTTGAATAAGCAGAGAAGTTTCAAATTCTACAAAAGATAATTCAGGATTGGAGTGTATTTGACAGCGTAAGTCCCAAAATTCTTGAAGAAAATGGGAGCTGAGTTCTTTTATTTTGGTAGCAAGTATTTTCAATTATCGGTAAACTATTTGAAATAGATTTTGTTTAGTTTTCAAAATTAGAACAAAATAGGGTTTTGTATTTTGCAATTTCGTTAATATTTCTATATTTTTGCCACTTAAATTGAAATTATAAATCAAAAAATAATAAATGACTACAACAACAGAAACAAAACTTGCTTACAAAGTAAAAGACATTTCCCTTGCAGAATGGGGAAGAAAGGAGATTAATTTGGCTGAGGCGGAAATGCCAGGCTTAATGTCATTGAGAGAAGAATACGGAAATTCTAAACCTTTAGCTGGGGCTAGAGTTGCTGGATGTTTACACATGACAATACAAACTGCTGTATTAATTGAAACATTGGTTGCCTTGGGTGCAGAGGTTTCTTGGTCATCTTGTAATATATTTTCTACTCAGGATCATGCTGCTGCTGCTATAGCTGCTGCCGGTATTCCTGTTTTTGCTTGGAAAGGTATGACAGAAGAAGAATTTGACTGGTGCATAGAGCAAACTTTGTATGCATTTTCAGAAGGAAACCCAATAAATATGATTTTAGACGACGGTGGAGATTTAACCAACATGGTATTCGACCGTTTCCCAGAGCTTGCAAAAGGTATTAAAGGATTATCAGAAGAAACTACAACAGGTGTTCACCGTTTGCACGAAAGAGTAAAAAATGGAACTCTTTTAATTCCTGCAATAAATATCAATGACTCTGTTACAAAATCTAAGTTTGATAATAAATACGGATGTAAAGAATCTTTGGTGGATGCCATAAGAAGAGCTACAGATATTATGATGGCTGGTAAAGTTGCAGTTGTAGCGGGTTACGGCGATGTTGGAAAAGGTTCTGCTCAATCATTGTCATCGCAAGGTGTTAGGGTTATTGTTACAGAAATTGATCCAATTTGTGCTTTACAAGCTGCAATGGACGGTTACCAAGTATTGAAAATGGAAAATGCGATACCTAAAGCTGACATTATTGTAACTGCAACGGGAAACAAATCTATCATCACTGAAAAACATTTCCGTGCAATGAAAAACAATGCTATTGTTTGTAACATTGGTCACTTTGACAATGAAATTGACATGGCTTGGTTAAACAAAAACTA
>JBAXQC010000148.1:0-2115 GCA_037131955.1 Bacteroidota bacterium | reverse complement strand
TGAGAGGTTGTAATGTAGATCAACCAAGAAATTTAGCAAAAAGTGTAACGGTAGAGTAAATACAGAAAGGATTTCGACTCAAAAAACAAATTTGTTTTTGTGATAAACTCTGCAATGGAAGAAAAATTTTAGTTATTGTAGCACATAAAAAATCATTATTGAAGCTAAATCAAAACCATTGAAAGTTGTTATTCTGCCCATACTTCTTTTGTTGGTCGTGATTAATTTTGTAGCTTTTTTGATACACATTTCTTTTCTTATAATTTAATAATGAAGTTCATCAAAAACAAGATAACAAAAAAAAGCCTTATAAGACCTCTTTGAAATTTTAAATTGTATTTGCAGCCCAATAAATATTCTACCATTGAAAGAACTGTAAAAATAATTGGAACAGAGAATTGCTAATGATTATCTCCACATAAATTTTCAGCAAAAAAAAGAATCATTCAAAAAGTATAACATGGAAATAGAACAAAAAAAAGCAGTATTTATTAGCGTTGTTTTTCTGTTGTTTTTACAGTTTGGCAAAGCTCAGAATCATACAATAAAAGAGGGTAAGTTTTACTTGAATGATGATGGATCCAACTATTTAAAAGCAACCTTTTGTGTTCAAAATTGGGTGAGGTATCAAAATTTAAATCCGAGCTCTCAAGTATATGGATTTAATAAAGCATCAGGTTTAGACATTGGAATTCGTCGCTATAGAATGCAGTTTATGGGACAATTGAGCGATAGAATTTTTGTTTACACACAAGTTGGGGAGAATAATTTTAATTATTTGAACGATAGAAAGCTAGGCTTTTTTGTTCACGATGCCGTGGGAGAATATTCATTAGTTAAAGATAAATTTAGTTTAGGTTCAGGCCTATCTGCCTGGAGCGGCCTATCAAGATTTTCCTCACCTTCTGTTGGAACAATTATGGGAATTGATGCTCCATTGTTTTTGCAATCTACGAATGATGTAACAGATCAATTTTTACGTAAGTTATCCGTGTATGCAAAAGGGAAATTAAAGCATTTTGATTATAGATTTATTGTATCTCAACCACTTGTATTTCAAAAATCAGCTGTATATTCCTCTATTATTGGCGAAAACTCAAACTTTTCTTCAAAACCCCCACACCTGCAATATAATGGTTATTTCATGTATCAACTTAAAGACCAAGAGTCCAACACCACACCTTATATGGTTGGAACTTATTTAGGAAAAAAGAAAGTTATAACTATTGGAGCTGGATTTGTGTCGCAAAAAAATGCCATGTGGCAATTGGCAGCAAACAAAATTGACACAGTAGAAAAAAATATGTTGCAATTGTCTGGAGATGTTTTTTACGATGTTCCTACTTCCAATAATGGCCAAGCCCTAAGCCTTTATGGTAATTACACCTATTTTGATTTTGGAAACAATTACATTAGAAATTTAGGAGTTATGAATCCTGCAAATGGGCTTGGGAACAAAGATTTTTTAAATGGAGCAGGAAATAATTTTCCAGCTTATGGCACTGGCAATGTGTATTACTTGCAAGCAGGTTATAAGCTAAAGGATAGTTTAATTGGAACAACTACTTTAATGCCTTATGTATCGGCGCAACGTTCATATTATAAACGTTTGAACAAAGCAATGGACTTTATTGATTTGGGAATAAATTGGCTATTACCCAATCATAAATCCAAAGTAACATTTGCTGTTCAAAATCGACCCATATTTAAAAATAGCGGAGATTATTACAGCTCGCGAACTTCATTTTTGTTACAATACCAAATTTTAATTCAATAATTATACGTTAGAAAAAAAATTGTATAAAATTCAATTAAATAGATTAAGCATTTAAAAAAACAATTAGATCAAAAAAACTACTCAATAACAATTATTGAATTTGGTGGTGGGGAATAATAAATAGTATCTGTTAGACAAACAATGTACACAAGAGTGTTTTTAGGACCACATTCAAAATCTTTCACGGAGATAGCCTATAAATCTTCTTAGTGCTATTTTTATTATTTCCTTATTTTGTGTCAATGAAATTATATCTACAAAAGGTAATTCTATATGTGTTTTCTGTATCACCACTCTTTCTTTTTTCTCAACAAATTTTTCTCCCCAACGGCAGCAAA
>JBAXQC010000147.1:0-2162 GCA_037131955.1 Bacteroidota bacterium | reverse complement strand
ATCAAATAAATTGCTAAAATTTTTTGATTTGTTAGGTAGATTTTGAGAATAGTTTTAGATTTATTAATCATTCAAAAAAAACGTATCGGCTTTGGCTAAGCATTTATTAGGAGAGTTTGTTGATTGGAGCCAAAATATCAAGCGCCAGTGGATCTAGAACATTCATCATCTGTAAAGGAACATTAAATGATTTATCCAATAAAATGAATATAAACTTTAAAAAATATAATTTCAAAAGCAAAAATTTATTCCTTTGCAAAATGAGCTCCAACCCATGCAAGGTAATTTGTTTATTTGTTTTTGTTGGGCTAGTATTGTGTTCGTGTTCCTTAGATATTCAAAAAAGAAAGTACCTGAGCGGTTATTATTTATCAGTTTCTAAAAGCAAGTTTCTAAAGACTAAAGAACGTGTGAAATTAGATGACAAACCAGAATTCATTACTAATTTATCTCTTAACAAATCTCTCTACGTTGACGAAACAATTGAAATTACAAAACCTAATTCATGCCCAAAAATTGAGGACTTAAGTTTTTACGGCTACAAAAACAAGCAAACAAATTTATTTTATAAAAAAGTAGTATTCAAGAATAGTTCAAATGAAACTTTAGAAGAAAAAAAAGCAAAAAAAATTCAATTCAAAAAATCGATGAAAAAAATTGGTATTGTTGCAGCCGTATCAATTTTTACATTAATAGTTTCGGCATTGGTGTTGTCGTTTGTTGCTATTTCTTTTTTTGAAGGATTATTTTTTATTTCTTTATTGGCTCTGTGTATTTGTTTATTAATGTTGATTACGGCACTTCTTAGACGTATATTTTTTAGAAGCACTTTCAAAAAGAATTCATTGCTTGCATTTATTTTTGTTGTTGCATTTATTTTAGGCAGCATTACAATATACCTGAACCTTTTCGAAAACTAGTTTTTTTGTATTCTATATGTAAACTACCTTCAAATCCAATTTTAAAAATTATAAATACATTTGTGCAAGACTAATCCATTATTACTATTGGTATAGATTGATTATGATAGTGAAACAATTTTTTTAAACAGGTGTTTATAGAAAGTATGGAAATAAATAATTTATTAGAAAGAGCTTTACAAAAGGAATTTTTGAGCATTGAAGAAGGTGTTTTTTTATTTAAAAATGCTTCTACCACCGAATTGGCTTTTGTAGGCAATGAACTCAGAAAAAAAGCAAAACCAGATAATAAGGTTACTTGGATTATAGATAGAAACGTGAATACCACCAATGTGTGTATTGCCAATTGTAAGTTTTGTAATTTTTATAGAATTCCGGGCCATGCCGAGGCATACATTACAGACATAGAAACCTATAAAAGAAAAATTGAAGAGACCTTTAAATACGGTGGTGAGCAATTGCTCTTACAAGGTGGTCATCACCCAGATTTAGGGCTTTCTTTTTATGTGAATCTTTTTAAGGAACTAAAACAATTGTATCCAAGTTTAAAACTACACTCTTTGGGTCCACCAGAAATTGCACACATTGCCAAGCTAGAGAAAATGAGCCATACAGATGTTTTGAAAGAACTGATAGAAGCAGGTTTGGATTCATTGCCAGGAGCGGGTGCGGAAATTTTGAACGACCGGGTTAGAAGATTAATCTCTAAGGGGAAATGTGGTGGAAAGGAATGGCTAGATGTGATGAGGGCTGCTCACCAATTGTGCTTAACCACCTCGGCAACGATGATGTTTGGACACATAGAAACAATTGAAGAACGATTTGAACATTTAGTTTGGCTAAGACAAGTGCAAAGCGAAAAACCAGAAAATGCAAAAGGTTTTATTGCTTTTATTCCTTGGCCTTTCCAAGACGATGGAACTTTGCTCAAAAGACACAAGGGCATAAAAAACAATGTTAGTGGAGACGAATACATTAGAATGATTGCTATGAGTAGAATTATGTTGCCCAACATAGAAAATATTCAAGCTTCTTGGCTTACGGTTGGTAAACAGATTGCTCAAATTTGTTTGCACTCTGGGGCAAATGACTTTGGAAGTATTATGATTGAAGAAAATGTTGTTTCAGCAGCTGGAGCACCTCATAGATTTACCAGCAAAGGAATTCAGGACTCTATTAGAGAAGCCGGATTTGAGCCACAGCTTAGGACTCAGCAATATCAATACCGAGAGCTGCCAAAAG
>JBAXQC010000146.1:0-2179 GCA_037131955.1 Bacteroidota bacterium | reverse complement strand
CATGAAACTCATCCACAACCTTATTATTATTTTTCTTTGCTTAATGATCCTTGGCTTCTTTGCTAGTTTCGCTCAAAACAGCTATGGCTCAGAAATAATTGCCATTTGCTTAGGGTTTATTAGTCTGTTACTATTTTCAAAAGCTTTTGTTCACATCCGTCATAAAAAGCAGCTCAGTTGGATGGTACCTGTTTCTTTTTGTCTATTGCTCTTTTCCTCTTTTTTATCAGAATTTTTAGGTGATACTGATCAAATAAAAATACCAATGTTTATGCTTGGAACATTTTTGCCCACTTTAATTTTTTCAATAGTTAATACCCTATTAAATTTTAGAAAAAAAGCTACAGAACAAATTCCAATCACTGATTACTATTTTAGCATATTTTTTGGTTTGTTTTGTTTGGGATTATTTTTAAAATTACTTCATCAGTCAGGAGCATCTGTTATAATGGTCTCTGGAGGATTTTTACTACTACCAATAACAGTTAGAGTAATTAAATTTATTGTTAAATCTATCAAAGAAAAAAACAGTTCTTTCATAGTTGAATCGGAATTACATTTATTTTTAGGAATAATATTTACTGCTTTTATCTTTAAGTTTCAACACTGGCCTGGAGCAAATAATTTAATAGTTGTTTCCTATTTTATTTTGTTTTTATTCTTTCTTCATTTGCTGATAAAAGAAAAATGGTCGGGATTAATAATGTGGTTTTCAAAACAAATGTGGAGTGCAAAAACTGCATTTTTTTGCTTTTTGGTAATTATTGCCTATTATAATCTTGCAAAGAATAATTTAGCTCCTAAAACCTATTCCAACGAATTTCCGCCCGCATATCAAGAAATGCTTTCAAAAGAAAATAATGTAACGGCAGAAGGCAGGATGTACAAGAAAAAAGCAGAAATTTATCATGAATATTATTTTTTGTTTTTAGACAATTTAGAAAAAGAAAAAAAGTAAATTTAAGGAATGTTTAAGCTGGATAGAACAGCTTTTAAAATTCAAAGCGTTGAGCAAGCAGCAAAAAGCAAAATTTTCTTTACAGAAAAACGAGTAATATTTCTAACTTGCAACTTCTTAAAATAGTTTAGTCTTGCAAGTAATAATTGCCTTATTTTTAATTTTACTAATTGTTGCACTAATCTTGCTATTTATAGAAAAGAAAAAAATTCAACAACTCCTCAATCAACAACTTGTCTTTGCATCCAAAATTGATTTCTTAGAAAAAGAAAAACAAAAGGAAGTTGATGAACTTTTAAAGAAACTAGAGCAAGCTAATCTCTCCGAAACCGAAAAGAAAAAAACAGAAGAAAAAAACAAGAAGTTGTGGCAGATGAGTGAAGCAGTTCACCTCCAGAAAAAGAAAGTGGACGAGGAAAATGAAAAACTGAATGAAGAAAAAAATAAACTAGAAACGGAGAAAAAAAAGCTGGACGATAAAGTAAAAAAATTGTGGCAACAAAGTATTTCCATTCACCAAGAAAAAGAAAAAATAAATCTCCTAAAACTTGAAGTAGAAGAAAAACACCAAAGCGTAAAAGACAGTATTGAGTATGCCAAGGTTATTCAGGATTCTATTTTGCCATCCACATTAGAAATAGATAAATATGTTTCTGATTATTTTATTTTTTACCAACCCAAAGACGTTGTAAGCGGTGATTTTTACTGGTTTTATGGAATAGACCCCAACACTTTTTTAATTGCTGCCTGCGATTGCACAGGCCATGGTGTTCCGGGTGCATTTATGAGTATGATTGGCAATACCCTTTTGAACGAAATTGTAAAAGAAAAAAAGATTTATTCTCCCGAAAAAATTCTAAATCTTTTAAATAACAACATAAGAATTACCCTCAAGCAAAACGAACTTTTTTCTGAATCAAGAGACGGAATGGACATTGCACTTTGTTTGGTAAACACACTTACTAAAAAAGTTTCTTACGCAGGAGCAAATCGTCCAATATGGATTTTAGCCAAAGACGAAAACGGACAAAACAAAGTAAAAGAAACAAAGGCGAATAAGTTTGCAATTGGAGGTCTTCAAACAGAGGGCGAAAAAATATTTACATTACACGAATTTGAATTGACCCAAGGACAAGTGTTTTACATCTTTACTGACGGTTATGCCGACCAATTTGGCGGTGAAAGAGGCAAAAAATTCATGACAGGAAATCTAGTGTCCCT
>JBAXQC010000145.1:0-2239 GCA_037131955.1 Bacteroidota bacterium | reverse complement strand
AGAATAAAAAGTGGCGAAAATTGGGGACACATAAAGATTTAATAAAAAAATACAATGTAAATTTTATCAATACCGTCAAAATTTTTGGCGGTATTGTTGTTTTATGTTTAGTGGTGTACTTCTCAGCAAGAAATTTAATTTTGAATTATGCCATTAATAAAGTTTCAGATAAGCTTAAACAAAAGTACAGTCTTAATTTATTACTCAAAACCTCCAATTTCACTGGTGTTTCAACACTAACAATTTCTGGAATTAAGTTATTTCAAAATAACAAGGATACATTGCTTACTTGTAATAAAGTAGAGGTAGATTTAAAATTGTTTCAATTGTTTTTGGGGAATGTTAGGGTAAATAATTTCTATGCCGATTCAACAAAAATTGTTTTAAATAAATCCAGGCAAAGTGATAATTTTTCTTTCCTCTTAACATCAAAAAACACACAAAAGAAAAACAATAACAAAGAAAGAAGTTCTACAAATTTTGGAGAGCTTGCCAATAAAATTTTAGACCAGATTTTTGACATTATCCCCAAAAAAATTTCGGCAAATTCAGTAAGTATAGTTTTTAAAGAAGATTCTAAGTTTTCTAATTGGAGCATTCCAATTGTAACCTTAGAGGATGGTAAACTATCTGCAATTGTTAACGTAGAAGAACTTAATTGTAATTCTGCTTGGAATGTTTCGGGCAAAATTGTTTCAGGTGATAGAACCGCAGATTTAAAAATTTATCCCACTGATTTAGAAAAAAGAAATATCCCCATAATAAATTCACTGTTTAATATAAAAACAGGTTTTGATACCTTGCTTCTTTCATTGGATAACAACGATTATTCCAATGGAATACTGGAGTTTAATGGAAAAGCTTTGGTAAAAAATTTCTTTGTAAATCATTGGAGGATTTCTACCAAGGACGTTGAAATTAGTAATGGAGAAATAGATTTTTCGTTTTTTATAGACAACAATAGTATCACACTTGATAGTTCAACGGTATGTACCTTAAATCAAATTAAAATTTATCCGTTTGTAAAAATTTCAAACAAACCTTTTAAAGAGTATAATTTGAAATTATCTATGGTTAATACCGAAAGCGAAGCGTTTTTTAATTCATTGCCAAAGGGTCTGTTTCAATCTTTTGAAACTATAAAAAGTACAGGACAATTAAGTTATAATTTAGATTTTTTATTGAATGAAAACAACCCAGATAGTTTAGTTTTTAATTCGGATTTCAATTCAAATAAATTAAAAATAATTTCATTCGGCAGCTCGGAATTAAACAAATTAAATACTGAATTTTTATACACAGCTTACGAAAAGGGTTTTCCGATGAGAAGTTTTATGGTTGGTGAATCCAATCCCAGTTTTTATACTATTAACGAGATTTCACCCTACCTAAGAAATGCAATTATTTGCAGCGAAGATGGTGATTTTTACTGGCACAAAGGTTTTAATGAAAGAGCTTTTAGAAAATCTATTGCAACGAATTACAAGGAAAAGAAATTTAAACGAGGAGGAAGTACAATCTCTATGCAATTGGTAAAAAATGTGTTTCTTACAAGAAATAAAACGGTTGCAAGAAAGCTTGAGGAAGCATTGATAGTTTGGTTGATAGAAAACAATAGAATTGTTTCGAAGGATAGAATGTTTGAAGTTTATTTAAATATTATTGAGTGGGGGCCAAACGTTTATGGCATTGGCGAGGCATCTGAATATTATTTTAAAAAGAGACCAAACGAATTAAATATCCAGGAAAGTATTTTTCTTGCAATGATAATTCCTAGGCCTAAATGGTTTTACTATAATTTTGATGAGACCGGTAAAATAAAAAGCCACACTGCCGATTTTTTCAAAATTATTTCTAAACTTTTAGTAAAACGAGAGATTATTTCCGAAGAAGAAAAAGAGTTTCTAAATACGGATGTTGTGTTGACTGGCGAAGCAGTTCAAAAGCTAAAGATAAAATCGGATAGCTTACAAATAGAGCCGGATAAGATGCTATTTGAGTATGGCGGAGAATAAAAAAAGGCACTAATACAATCGGATTAGTGCCTTTTAATGTTAAATCTAAATTGGTTCTATTTTAAAATTTGTGCTGTATGATTTTTGGTATCCACTTTGGTAATAATGTCTTCAATTATTCCTTTTTCATTAATTAAGAAAGTAGTTCTAAGTATCCCAAAATACTTTCTTCCATACATGCTTTTTTCTCCCCAAGCACCATAATCTTCAGCAACTTTATGCTC
>JBAXQC010000144.1:0-2249 GCA_037131955.1 Bacteroidota bacterium | reverse complement strand
TGCAGAGGTGAACACCAACTTATTGTAGCAGAAAAACTTGATGCTAATCTCCAACACACAAAGCATAAAAAGTTTATGGTGCAAAGGAATAATACTGGAGCCAAAAGTCAAGTAGCCCACATTCTGGCTATTTTATATTATATGAGTGTTCAAATTTTTAATCAATACAAAGTTATTTTCTGTAGGCTAACATTAATAAATGCCTCTTTTTTCAAATATTATTTTACTTTTGTATATTAAATTACCTATAAGTTATCTCTTTCTATGTTAACGATCATTATTGCCGACGACAATAAACTAGTTTGTGAAAGTATAAAAGAATCTGTTCTTAATTTTTTTTCTGATGCATTAATATTTTTTGCATTTGATGGAACAGAAGTTTTAAAAATTATAAATGAGAAATCAGTATCAGTAATAATAATGGACATTGATATGCCACTGATGAATGGCTTAGATGCTGCAAATGAAATTAAAAGACTAAAAAAAAATTGTAAGATAATTTGCACCTCATCTTATAAAACTCCACAAGAATTAATAAATTTAACTGCGTATGGCGTTAAAGGTTTTATACAAAAAGGCTGTAAGCAGGTAATTTATAAAATTGCAATAGAAACAGTTTTGTTAGATGAACTATATTTTGAAAAACCTATACTTGAATTGATTCTTGAAAAAGGCCAAAACAAAACAAACCAGGAAAATACTCAACCTCTTGCAGACATTGGTTTATCTCAGGCTGAACGCAAAGTATTAAAATATTTGAAAAATAATTTAAGCAATAATTTAATTGCCAAAGAATTAAAAATAGAAATTTCTACTGTAGAAAAACACCTGACAAATATTTATAAAAAGTTTAGTGTAAAAAACAGAGAAGAACTAAAAAAAAATAACGATTTTTTAGCTTTATAGCTTAATTTATACCCTACCTTACCCTACCAGTTATGGTAGGGTTACCCTACCATGGCAATACAAAAAATAATTTTTTTTTATTGCTGAATCATCAATAAAATAAAGACTTTGCAAGAACATAAAAAAATTTAACAAAAAAATACAACCCTACCATTTGCATTTTCAATTCTTTTTATAGTTAAGTTTATGCAACAAAAATTACCATAAATTAAAGGTAAAATTCTAATAACCTAGAGTAAATAATTAGAAGAAAAATTTATAAAACCCTAAACATGAAAACAACTCTAAAAAAATCAATTTGCAAAAGTAGATTCTTACTTGCTTTACTTAGTTTTGTAGTATGCCAAAGTATTACAATGGCACAAACATCTTGGAACACAAATGGAAACGCTGGAAGCTTCAGCAACTTTATTGGTACCACCAACAATTTTCCATTTCTCTTTAGAACAAACAATTTAGAGCGAATGAGAATTCAGCCCAATGGTTTTGTAGGAATTGGTGTTGCAAATCCACTACAGCGATTAGATATTTTTGGAAACTTAAGAGTAAGAGGAAATATTTATGTGGATCAAAATGTTTATCAACAGGGACAATTTGATGCCGACACGGTAGACGCAGGAGTACTAAATGCTGGCGATATTTCTGCTACAAAAGTTTCTGCAGATTCTATTCGCGGACATGTATATACTATGGACGAAAACTCCAAATTTGTTGGTGAAAGTAAATTTCAGAACTCTGTAAAAATTCAAGAGAATTTATTGATTGGTGAAAATCCAAACAATGGATCTTCAGAAAAATTTGAAGTAAGGGGCGGTAATGCAAAGTTTCAGGGAGATGTAGATGTTATTGGCAATTTAAAGTTGAATAACTTATCCAATTCTGAATTCAATTTTTTAACTGTTGGTGAAAATGGACTACTAATTTCTCAAAGCAGGAATGAACTAAAAGATCAAATGTGGAAACCCGAATTGATTGCAGAATGCACTGGACAGGGAGGGCAAGGTGCACAGCAATCGCTTACAGCTAGATGGTTTTCTGGCATTACACATACTTATACTTGTTGGCCAGTGAACATTGGCAGTAATGCTTATCCTGAGTTTCCACTAAATGTAAATGGAAGTATAAATACCAACGGTGGCGATTTTTTAATTAACGGTGTGCCAATTCGCCAAGGAGTTTGGGACAATGCAGACAATGGAAATATAAAATATACCAATGGCAATGTTGGCATTGGAACTAATAATCCTACTGCAAAACTTGATGTTGATGGAGGTTTAAAAGTATCTGGCAATACTTTTCTTAGTAGGTTAATAGTTAATACTACTTCTAATCAATACAATGCC
>JBAXQC010000143.1:0-2256 GCA_037131955.1 Bacteroidota bacterium | reverse complement strand
ACTTAAAATCCTGTGACCTTAACAGTCGTACGAGTTCGATTCTCGTCCCGGGTACCTCATAAAGTAAAAAAGCCCCAATTAAATGTTGGGGCTTTTTTGTTTTTAATACTCATTTACTTTCCCTTGTTTTACAAACTTTGTTACTTTATTGTTGCTATAGAATTTTTTATTGTTAGATCCGGTTCTAAGCAATGTTTAACAAAAACTAGTATTTATAATTAAAACAAAGAATGAGATTATTTAAAATTACGCTTTGTGTATCCGAGAAGAAACAAAGGCAACATAAGAAATCATTTGACATAAATTTGAGAACAATCTTATTTTAGTTATGTAATTTGTAGCTTATTCAATTACAATAATTTCATTCTATAGACTTTTTTAAATTTTATACTTTAAACTAAATAAAAATATCTATCATTGCAGTCACTACATTTAGCTTTATATTTTTTAATAAAAAAACAAAACTCTTACAATTTATAATTTTTCACATTATGAAAATAAATTTTAAAATAATCTTTACTATATTAATGAGCTTAACTTTATTAAATAGCTGTCAAATAGAGAAGCGTCATTTTAGAGATGGATATAATATTACTTCGGTTTTCCATAGCAAAAAAGCTTTGAAAAAAGAAAGTAAAACACCACAGAATAGTCCTTCTAATGAGGAACAAAATCAAAATAGTGTTTATGCATCATCAGGTAATATTTCAGAAGAAATTGCATTAACTAAAGAATTTAAAAATTTCAACCAAAACAAAAAAAGCATTGAAGTTGGAAATGGTAGTGAAAAATTTTATGAAACGAATAAATGTGACTTAATAACTTTAAAGTCTGGTGAAGATAAATCTGTTAAAGTTATAGAAGTTAATGATTCTGAAATTAAGTATAAAGTTTGTGACAATTTAGATGGACCTTTATTTGTAACAAAAAAATCTGATATTTTTAGAATCACATATTCCAATGGAACAGTTGAAGTTTTTGATAAGAACTCCCCTTTAAATAAAGATAATTATGTAAACACAAGTAAGACTGAAACTGAAAATCAAGGGTCACAAAATCAAGAGACCAATGTTTTGGCAATCATTGGGTTAATTGCAGGAATTTTGGCAATTATTACTTCAATAATTCCGATTTTGGGTTGGTTTTTTGGTCTACTTGGATTTGTGCTTGGCTTAATTGCATTCAACCAAATAAAAAAATCTCCAACAAAGTTTAAAGGACTTGGACTAGCTAAAGCAGCAATGATTTGCGGTGGTATAGGATTTGTGCTTGGAATAGGTTGGTTTGTTTTGAATTTACTTGTTCTGTTATCTTAAAAGAGTAATAGTTTACAAAGTTTAAATAAGTCTAATTTTATTCATAATTTTTTTTGTTTTTGATAATTTATTTTTATTTTTAATAAGTTTATTCTTTATCTTTGCACAATGGTAATTATTACAAAAGCCAAATTAATTGATTTTTACACCAATGAAAGCAAGGCAAAAGAAGCTTTGTTGTTATGGTATAATATCAGTTTAATAAGCGATTGGAGTGATTTCCATGCCATAAAACAAACCTTTAATAGTGTTGATAATATTGGTAACGATAGATATGTTTTTAATGTTGGAGGCAATAAATATAGAATTGTTGCTTTAATACATTTTAGCACAAGAACCATGTATTTAAGGTTTGTAGGCACTCACAAGCAATATGATAAAATAGACTGTAAAACAATATAAATTATTACTATGGAAACAACTAAAAAGCAGTTTGAATCTGCTGAAAAAAAAATGAATGAATTGTTAGCCCTAGCAACAAAAAATGGGGGGTTTAATAATCTTAATAAAAAAGAAAATGCAGACCTTGAAAAATACACACAAATAGTTAATTCTTTTGAAGCTACAAATTATTCTATTCCATTACCTGAAACCTTGCAAGGTTTGATAGAACTTAAAATGTATGAAAACAAACTAAAGCAAAAGGAACTGGCACAAAAGCTAAATATTACAGATACCAAACTTTCAGAAATAATGCACAAAAAAAGAAAACCAAACATTAGCTTTTTAAAATCACTGCATGAGGTTTTTAATATAGATGGTAATTTATTATTGAGAATGGTTTAACAAGTGCTTTTCATCACTTTTTGTTACTCTATTGTTACTTTAAAATATAAATATCTTGTAAGTATCTATAAATAAACTATTTAAATTAGTAGTTTAGTACTCGTCCCGGGTACAAAACAACATTAAAAAACCCTTTATTTTAAAGGGTTTTGTT
>JBAXQC010000142.1:0-2264 GCA_037131955.1 Bacteroidota bacterium | reverse complement strand
AATTAAGAATTAAAGATGAAGAAGATATTACTAGTATTAATTTTGTTTGCTTGCATCGCAAACCAAGCATATTCAGCCAAGCAACCAATCAATAATACCATCTATTTAAGTAAAGAAAAGTTTGATTCTGATGAATATTTCGGGTTTGAAAATTATCATTTTTATGGGAATAAATACCACATCAGTTCATTTAATTCTCCCACAATACATCTAAAAACAGATACTCTTATCTGTTCATTGGATGACTCTAAAGTTCTTTCTAAAATAAAAATGACAGATTCATCCTATTTTGAATTTTGGTTTAGAGTATATGTTGACTCCTCAATGGCTAACAAGACCATTGGATATGAAAATTCGAATAGAGAGCCAATCAATATTTATTGGGACAACAAGTTAATTGCAAGTTATGGAAGTCTTGATATAAGCAAGAATGAATCTAAAAATGATAGAATAATAAAATATCCTTTCCCTTTTAATACCGGAAAAATAGGGTTCCATGATTTAGTGATCAAGAAATATAGAATAGCAGATTTAAAAAATAGATATATCATAGGTGAGTTCTTTCCTTTTTTATGGAAAGATTACAATCATCACCTTAAAGCAATTAAAGAAAAAGATTACAATACAATTACATACTTTATCAATGATGGATTTCGTTTTTTTTTATTGTGTGTTTTTATAATCAGCTTTCTGTTTTACATCATTGTTGAAAGAAGTAAGTCATTCTTTTGGTTCAGCTTATTTTGTTTTTGTGCTTTACTTGCCTCAAATATCAATTTTATTGCCGCTAGATTTGAATTAACTGAAATGTTTATGACGATAGCGTTAATGCTGGTTTTATGTATTGGTATATTTTCTTTTTTAGCTTTTCTTTTTCAGTATTTTACAAATAAAATCCCTAAAAGAATTTTTTATTATTCATCAGTACTTCCAATTATTTTTATTTCTAGGATATTAATATCTTACTTTAATATTGAGTATGATAACTTTAATGATAGGATATTTACTCCTTCTTTTTTCATTTTCATTTTTATATTAATTGTCGAAATAATAATTCAAATTGTTTCTGCATTAAAACATAAGAAAAGAAGAGCTTTATATATTGCCATCGGAGTTTTACAATTCCTAATTGTTACTCCTATTTTATTGTTTTTTTCCGAATTCGATAATTGGGAAGTTCCTAAAGTCATTTCTATATACTTAGTTCCAATATCTTTCTTGATTACAATTATCTACATCATTAAGGATTCATTTACTGATAACATTGCTAAGCAGGCAGAAGTTATATTTCTTACTCAAGCAAATGAGAAAATACTCCAAGAACAGAACATTGTTTTGGAGCAAAAAGTTATTGAACGCACAGCAGAAGTTATTTATGAAAAGAAAATTGTAGAACAAAAAAACACCGAAATCCTCGATTCCATCGAATACGCCAAGCGAATTCAAGCAACGATTCTCCCTCCACCCAAAGTAGTAAAGAAATACCTAGACGATTCTTTTATTTTGTATTTACCCAAAGACATAGTTGCAGGAGATTTTTACTGGATGGAAACCGTTGGAGATTGGGTGTTGTTTGCAGCTTGCGATTGCACAGGTCATGGCGTTCCTGGAGCTTTGGTAAGTGTAGTTTGCCACAACGCTTTAAACAGAGCAGTAAAAGAATACAACAAAATTATGCCAGCAGAAATTTTAGATGTGGTGGCGGAATTGGTATTAGAAAATTTTAGTTCGGACGATGACGTAAAAGATGGAATGGATGCCTCTGTTTGTGCATTAAATACTTCCACTGGCGAATTGTATTGGGCGGGAGCAAACAATCCTTTGTGGCTTATCCGTCATGCTGAACTTAATTCATCACCTGTTGAGATAACAGAATACAAACCCAACAAACAGCCCATAGGAAAATTCGACGATAGGGTTCCTTACACCAACCACAAAATAGAAATTGCAAAAGGCGATACCATTTATTTGTTTACTGATGGTTATGCCGACCAATTTGGAGGAGAAAGAGGAAAGAAACTTACCAAAGCAAAATTTAAAGATGCAATTCTAAACATGCAACGTTATAACCTTGACGAACAAAAGAAATACTTGTTGGATTTGCATTTGAGTTATAAAGGAAACTTAGGGCAAGTGGACGATATTTGTGTGATTGGGGTGAGGGTGTAGCAAGGTTGTGAAGTATGTAAAATAATTAATTAAATTTGTTGGGTAAATAAAAGTAATGAACCTCGACCGTAAACTATTTTGGGATGTAGATTATG
>JBAXQC010000141.1:0-2372 GCA_037131955.1 Bacteroidota bacterium | reverse complement strand
ACTCACTAAGCCCAACCTCAAAAAGCCAATGCTTCAGCTTAGCGCTTACTGGGGAAATAAAGAGTTAAAATACAATGAAAAAAATCTTCTATCAGAAGTTGTATACGATAACTACTACATCATAAAATTAAATTACGATACTAAAAACAGAGTAGTAACTGAACTTTTCTATAATGCCAATAGTGCAGTATGGGATACCGCAAAATATAAATATGATACTAATGGGCTTAAAATTGGCAGAATTCATCAATTAGCAAACGATTCATTGGTTTACAATACTAATGGCGATTTGATAAAGTGTATTAGATACTCCACTGGTCATCCTCCAACTTTTTACGACCGTGGTTATGTTTATATTTATACCTATGAATACGATCAAAACCATAATATAATTGATTGGAGATGGTTTAATAATATAAACCTTGCCAATTATGATGTTATTTATCCGTGGAAATTTACATTTAGACAAATCTATAAGTACGATGATAAAAAGAATCCATTAAATTTATTGGGTTATCCTGGCAACAATTTAATTTCTACGGGATTTTTATCCGTAAATTATCAATACGATGTGGATGGTTTTCCAGCATCAGGGATAAAAACAAAAATAATTTCCTATCCCCAGATAAGTGTTTTAGACACTGTTGTATCAAATTACTTTGTTAATTATAATACACAGCCTATTTATTAATTTGGAATTAAATTTCGTTTATTAATAGTTTAACACCAATAAATGACACAAGAATCACCAGCGCTGGAGAGCCTTGAGGCAGTATGAGGATTATTTTTTAGAAAGTTTTTCATTAATCAAGCTTAAATATTTAAGCATTTTATTAAGTTTTTTTGTTTCGTATCCCATTACTGTATCTTTCATTTCACGTTTAATTTTTTCACTATTATATTTTTCTTCGAGGCCAAATTGTTTAAGGTATTTTTCAAACATTTTATCAGACCATTTTATAATTTCGCCATTAAGTGTTTCTGAATAGAAATCAAAATATTTACCGCTTGATGGACTTGATGAGAATTGTAAATTGTTTTCTGAATCTTTATAAACTTCGCCATAATTAAATTGAACGTAATAGCAAATTGGGCCGTTAACAACAACAGTATATAAATTTTTATCAAAAAACCTCATTAAGAGCCCTTGGCTGTTAGAGTACCATACATCACCCATTTCAGATGTTTTGGTTTCTACAGTTGTACCATCTTTAACAATATCTACTTTTTTATTTGTTGACTGCCAAGGTTTCCAACCAGAATTTTCAATTGGTTTGTTGTTGTAATAATCTTCGGCTGTTTTATAAATATAACAGGCATTTGGTGCTAATTTCCTTTTTGCTTCAATGCTTGGATCGGCAAATAATGCTGCTTTTACTTCGGCACGAGTTTGTTGTGCGTAACCATTGTGTATATAAAAAAAGTAAAGTACAATTAGTAGTTTTTTCTTAACATTATTTTGTATTTTAAGTAAAAATAGTTGAGTTATTAGTTTGCCTTGATTATTTTTTGATTTACAAATATTATTAATGTTTGATTCCATGGTTTATTTTCTTTCAAACTTACTAAAAATAATATATTAAGCAATAGTTTATAATTACGGCAGCCTAAAAGTAAAATATAAAACACAAGCACCGCTGTGCTAATCCATCTAGCCCCCAACTAGTCCTCGTTTATGCATTAGATTCAGCAGAGGCTAACGAGGACTTATTTGTTTTGCGTTTGCAACGCAGAAACAGAAATTTTTTATTTTTGAGCAAAATGAGTGGAGATAAATATAAAATACAAGACCAAAACAGCATATATTTTTTAACATTAACTATTGTTGATTGGGTGGATTTATTTACGAGAAAAGAATATTGCTTTATTGTGGTTGAATCTTTGAATTATTGCATTAAAGAAAAAAATTTAGAGGTATTTGCATATATAGTAATGAGTAATCATGTACATTTGATTTGTAGAGTTAATGCTCCTGGTAAAATGTCTGAATTTCTGAGAGATTTTAAGAAATTTACAAGTAAACGATTTATTATGGTTATAAATGAAATTGGTGAAAGCAGAAGGGAATGGTTATTGAAAAAATTTGCATTCGAAGCACATAGAATTGGGAGGGCAATAAACTATAAAATTTGGAAAGATGATAACCATGCTATATAAATTGGTGATTTCATAGATATTGAAGAAAAAATTAATTACATTCACGAAAATCCAACAAAGAATATGGTTGTATTTAATGAAATTGATTATGTTTTTAGTAGTGCAATAGATTACGCAGATGGTAAAGGATTGGTTAACATATCAAAGATTTAGATGGAAAGGGATTGCAAATCCAAATTAGGTAAGTCCTCGTTGCAAACGAGGACTATTGGGGA
>JBAXQC010000140.1:0-2388 GCA_037131955.1 Bacteroidota bacterium | reverse complement strand
GCCAAAGACAAAGAAACGTTAGAAAAAGCTGGAGCAATATTAAAGAAGATTTAATCCTACTCAATAATTTATTACGCTTTCAACTTTTTAAATTTAATAGATTTAGAGGAAAGTTGAGAAAGTAATTCTGTAATTTTTATAACCTCAGAAACAGTTTCTTTTGTATAATGATGTTGTTTTACTTCATATTTTAAATCAAACAAAAAGGTCTTAGAATCAATTTTAGAAATACTATATACTAATGAAATATTCTCATTTTCCTCGCTAACTTCAGGCAATAATACTTCTACAATTTCAACATCAAAAGGAAAGCAAATCTGAATCCTGTATTTATCTAATAATGGAAATTCTGGATAATAATCGTAATGGTGCAAATGGCTTGATAAAAAATTAGGATCAGGTAACACATCGATAAATAAATTGTTTGCGTCCAACTCAACAATGTTTGAAGGTGTTTGCGGATTACTCAAAATCTTTAGTTTACCTGATTTTTTATAATTTACTTTATATGGGTATTCGTCAGATGATGAAATTGGTTCACAAAACAAACTTGAAGTAACTTCATCTTTAAACAAAGGTTTGTAATGTTTTTTGCTAATAACGGGATCAAATAATTTTGTTCTGTAATAGTTTCTTAAAATTGTAGAGAACTGTCCGGATAAAGATTCTTTTCCATTGAATTCAAATATATTTTCTACTTCATTATACTCTAGCTTGCCTGCAATTTGCCTGTAATTTTCGCTAGACAAACTCTTGGGACTTTTTTTAACTAATACATTGTTTTTTGCAACGTCTTTTACAGTGTTTGTGTCAACATTATGAGGAACAAAAACAGCAGTTGAATTTTCTAAATAATAAGGAATCTCATTAAAGTAATATCTTGCAAAAGTAGTTTGAGGAAAAATATAGTTAAATGTTGAGCCAACTTTAATTCCAAATAAGTTATAAAATGGCTGACGACCAGCTGCTTCATTAAAAGTATAATCGTTATACCGTTTATCAAAAAGGTAAATATTATAAAATGAAGAGTCACATCTTTTGTATAAATCGTCATATATTTCTACAGCATATTTTGACCTAAAAACTTTTTTCTTTAGCAACTCTGCTCTGTTTGGAGGAAACTGATCATACTTGTCATAACTAGGTTTAGTTTCATAAGTAGAAAATGTATTTATTTCGTTGTGGATTTTATACATCCTTTCGTAATCATTTTTAATTGAAGTATCGGATTTAAAATTTTCATAAAATCTTTTTAGTGCTAAATTGGTATCATTTACTTTTGATTCAAAATACTCCTTGTCCTTTTTTTTAGGTTTATAATGTTTACCACCCATAAAAATTCCTGATTTAACCACTATATTTTCTTGTTTTTCACCATTTATTATTAAATCTTTTAATCTATTTGACCTAAAGTTTATAGCAAAATATGGAGCACTTTGGCAATTCGCAAATTCGTTGGTACAATCCAAAGGGAAAATATTTTTTAAAGTAAAAAAATCTTTCCTCAAGTGCATTTCTTTCTGATTATTTTCTGTTTCTTCCACTAATTCTTTTACATGATTGCTATAAACTATAGATGACTTTACAGCGTTGTGGTATTTTTCTGATATGCTTACTTTTAATTCCTGAATTGGATATTTTCCACTGACAAAAAACCTTGAGTATTTGGTATCGTGAAGTATTCCAATTTTGTAAAAAATTTGTACTTCATCTCCTTTGAAAACTGGGCTAAAATTATATTTGGTAACAAGTAATCTGTGAAAGTCATCTGCATACTCTAATGTATCTATTTTTTGTTCCTCTCTTAATTCTGGAGTATAAACTCTTTTTCCATCTTTTATTATTCTTACATCAAAGTCAAAAATTCTATATCGAAAATCACTTATGGAAGAATATGAATTTAGGTGATATGGATTTATTTTAATCTTTGGATCAAAAAATGGATCATAATTTTCTGGCAAAGTAACTCTTGTAAAATCATAAACACCACTATCATTTAAAATTTTAACTCTTTGAAAAACGGTGATAAAAATATAGGGTTCACTTTTTTGAACTCCAGAAAATGTTGCTTCTGGTATTTTTATGTCCATAGTTTTATACAAAATAACTGCATCCGATTTTAAAAAATTAGAATCAACGGCTATAGGTTCTGTATATAAAGAATCCCAATTTAATATATTTATACTGCTTTGATTTTCCTGACTGTAAACATCAGAAAGTGTTATCCCAAGAAAAATTCCTAGAAAGAAAATAATTGAATACTTAGCCAAAATAATGTTTTAAATGGGTGCAAAACAAATGTATAAATTAATTTTGCAACAATAAAATAGTTTTTCTACTCAAAAAACTTATCGTCAAACCCAATCAAATATAGCTTTTCCGAAGCTC
>JBAXQC010000139.1:0-2401 GCA_037131955.1 Bacteroidota bacterium | reverse complement strand
GCCTCTACAAAAAAAGTATCTATGTGCACTGTGGTGTCTGTACGCCAAGTTTGGGTGTATGTGCCCGGGCCATATATTTGTAAGGTGTTGGCTTGGGTGGTAGCGCTGCCCCATTGGCTAAACCAAATATCGTTGCCCACAGCGCCTTGCAAGGTTTGCGGAAAGTTGCACACTTGCAAAGTTTGGTTGTTGCTGATGATGGGGAAGACTCCTGCGTTTTCTAGGTAATAAACACTCCATTTATCACCTTCATTGCACCAATTACATTCTGAGTTTACAAATACTGTATCTCCTACAAAGCCGGGGACATCTTTTGCATAACCCATTAAAAATGTTTGGTAGGTGCTGTCTGCTTCATATATCCAATGCAATTGTTTCCAATTAACTTTATCAGTTAAGAACTCTCCTTCATTTTCCATTTTAAATGGACGATTAAATCGTGCTGTATTGTCAGGCAAATGATAAGGAAGAGTGTCCATGCAAAAAGTTGCACCCATGCTCCTGACTGCGTAATTGCTTGAATCACCCAAAGATGTATAATACTCTACCCAATACTTATGTCCAATGTTAAGATTTTGTCGCATTTTTTGATACACAAATCCCCTTTGAAAAGATGCAAGAAAGCCCCAGTTTGCATAAACAGCGGCATACCCAGAATCTGATAATGGATATTGGTAGCCGAGAGAATTATTAGGTATTCCGTTCCATAAATAGTAAGGACAAATTGTTGTGTCTCCACAAAAGTTAAAATAACCTGCTCTATTGTATGTACTTTTCCAATTAAACAAATTTTGATCTAATCTGTAACTAATTGAAGAAGAACAACTTATTGGACAATTATAATTATTATCTAAGCCACTATCCCAAATTAAATTTTGGGCATTTAAATAATTTACAATAAATACAAAAATTATTTGAATTAGGAACTTTTTCATAACTACTTATTTACAATAAATTTAGCCACTAAAAATCCAGAATTGTCTTGCAAATAAACCTTAATATAATATAAACCATTGGATAAACTAGATACATCTATTACTAAATTATTTGACAAGCTAACTTCTACTATTTGTCTTCCTTCAACAGTTAAAATTTGTGCACTGTTTTTTAAGGAAATCTTTTCATTGAATAATAAGTTTATCTTATCTGAGCTTGGATTAGGATTAATTGAAAAGGTAATTTTAGAAGACTTAATTTCTTTCTTATCATTAATCCTCAAATCTTCCTCATCATCGGCATCCAAAGGTGCAACTCTGCTTCCGTTTACAGAAAAAGATTGTTCACAAGCATTCAAATAAAACTTGTCTAATGGGTCTAAACTCGCTAAAATACTTCTTGCAGTTATTACAGCATTTCCCTTTGTATAGGGGCAATAGCCCGCAATTTGTCTTAATCTTTGAATTTCGGTTGAGGTGTAAATAGAATCTTTTAATCCTAAGTTTTTAGATAACAACAGATATGTTTCTTTAATTAAATTTTCTGGCAACACTCCTGCATTTATTTCTTCTAATTTTTCTCTGAACAAAGTACTGTCGGTACTTGTCATGCGGGAGTTTATCATGGTGCTTGCTTCCATTATTTTTCCCAAATTGGCAGGGTCTATGCTATCGGCAAATTGTTGTATGGGCAAAAAATCTAACAATTCAGGCTCTATTAGAGTTGCTTTTGCCAAATTCTCTTTCATATTAAATCTAATGTTCAAAGAAGTTCCTACAGTTTTAGTACTGTCTAATGCAATGTCGTCTAAAATATTCATTCGTTGCATAAACTTAAGAATAAAAAGAATTGAAAATGCAAATGGTAGGGTTGTATTTTTTTGTTAAATTTTTTTATGTTCTTGCAAAGTCCTTATTTTATTGATTATTCAGCAATAAAAAAAATTATTTTTTTGTATTGCCATGGTAGGGTAACCCTACCATAAATGGTAGGGGTATGGTAGGGTATAAAATGAGTTATAATGCAAAAAATCGTTATTTTTGTAAGCTCTTATCTGTTTTTTACTTTGTAAAATTTAAGTGGAAATTTAATATTGAAAAACTGATTCTTATTATATAGTTGTAGTAATTGGACAAAGCTATATTGTTTAAAAACTACTCTTAACTATGTGCGGGAGCTAAAAATGGCTCTTTTGATTTTGCATTGGGTGAGCTTTTTGCTTTGGTGCAAAACCAAATGTGCCATTTGTGGGGAGGTTTAGAATTTTTTTGAGCAAGGGCTTTTGTTTATTTTTCTTAGGGTCAGATTTAGAAGGAAAGTCAAATTATGCGTCATGTCGTCTGCTTGGTTGTCTGTTTGTAAATGTCTAAATAATGTTTTGAAAATCGTGTCAGGGTTTCCGCTAACTACTTCCCTCCCGTAAAATAACTGTTCATTTCTTCAAGAGAAACAATTTTTGACGAAC
>JBAXQC010000138.1:0-2481 GCA_037131955.1 Bacteroidota bacterium | reverse complement strand
GCCAAGGATCATTAAGCAAAGAAAAATAATAATAAGGTTGTGGATGAGTTTCATGTAAACTAAAATTTTCTAATAGTGGAGAATTTCTATTAAGTTTTGCTATTATAATTGTTATATTTCATTTTCAGGTTTTTTTCTTTTTCAACATAAAGAACTATTTATCTAAAAGTTTTAAGTATTCTCCTATGTCTCCATTTGCCAAATTTATTTGCTCCGTATAATTAGCTGCTCTTTTAAAGGATTGTTCGTAGGATTTTTTCTTTAACTCCACAAAATAATTTTCTAACGCAGTTGCTATAATATCTTTTTTGTTGAGTTTAAGCTGTTCAGAATATTCAGAAAGCTTTTGCATCAGGTTTTTAGGGATTCTAATTGTAATTTGTGATTTCACTAATAATTATATTTATAAAACAAAAATACTAAATAGAAATCTAAAGAGTGAAAAATAATAACGAGGTTTTGGATGAGTTTCATAAATTAAAATACTTCGGAATAATCTGAATTGTTTTCTCTTCCAAATTCATATTTAAAAAAATCAGAATCATCCCATTTGCCTAAAAAACTATTGTTTTGATTTTTTTGTTCTGCTTTTAGAATTTCTACTTTTAGAATTTGATTCAATATATCCAACTCTGAATTTTCTGAAACATCATTTGGAATTAGTTTAACTGCTTTGTAATATTCATTTCTTTCGGCTGTGCCAATAATCCAATTCATTAATGCTTGTGGTTTTTTGTTTTCTAAAACATTTCTAAACTTTTTTCTACAAATTTTATCTATTTGGCTTCCTCCAATGTTGCCTAATAATCTAAAATAGCTGGGTTGAATTTGTTCATTTGAAACGTTTTCTTGATTGTATTTATCTAAGAGCAAAAAAGTGTATTCTGATAGATTTTCTGTTTGTATTCTATGGCATAAATTCAAATAAATTTTTGCCTTAGTTTTCGCCCATGTTTCATAATCGCCCTGTTCAATTGTATTTAACATTAATAATGCTAATTCAGGTTTGTTTTGCTTTAAAAAGAAATAAGCAATTTCTTCTATTAAAGGTTGGTTGTTTGAAGAACGTAAGATTCTATCTGTCATTAATAATTTAGCCTTATCAATTTTATTTTCTTTCACAAGTTCCAAGATATTGATAAGTGACAAAATATAATTAACATATTTTGTTGGCTTGTAATAACCTTTACTCTTAAGTTCACCTAATAAGCCAATTACTCTTAATGTAAGTGAGTCTTTGGAATAGTTAGAATAATTTTGCAATACTTGCAGTCCAAAAGTTGAAATGTAGAGATTTTGTCTTTTTGATTTAATAATATAATTAAAGAAAATTGAATTTTGCGAAGCAGGGACGAAATTAGTAAATGTTGTAATTGTTTTAAAATTACAACCTATCATCCATTCCATGTAATCCAAAGGGTAAAAAAACAGAATTTGATAAGGGTCTGGAGATAATTCGTCTCTTTTATATTTTTGCTCTAAATAATTTTTCTCGTTTATCGAAATTGGTATTTTTTCAAATAATGACAAACTATTTTCAAAATATTGCTCCGCTGTTTTTAAACTCCCAAGATATTTATAGCAATAAAATCCTCTGAGTTTATAGTATTTTGCCAATTTATATTTTTTCTGTTGGTCATCTTTAATTTCTTGGATAATCGTTTCTAAATTTTTTATCCAAATTACCTCTTTTGTTTCATTCGGAATAAAATGAAATATATTGCAAAAATTCGGGAATTCATACTTCCCGTTTTTACTTAGGTTGCTAAACAAATTCTTACATTGTAAATCCCAATAATCTAATCTTGATTTTAGTTTGTATAAGCCAGTTCTTTCGTTTACGAAATCAACCGCTTCGATAGGCCTCCTGCAGAACTTGAATAAAACATCTGTAATATTTCTTGGTACATAAATCCCATGGTTGTAATTTATAGATGAATCCAAAAGGCTCGTTAAATATCCTTTGGCTTTGGGGTTAGTTTCATATTCGCTTGCATAGAGCATAGAAAGCACTTCAAATGTACCCCCTTTTGGTATCTTGTAGCAATTTATAAAAATTTCATTAGTGTCTTTCGTTAAGGAGAAAATGTTACGCTTGGGATTATTAATATTTTCATAAGGTGACAAAATCTCAAGTAAACTTCTATAATTAGGCTTAGAATCTAATGCTAATAGATGGGGCAAAATATAAGTTAAATTTTCTTGAATATATTTAGTTTTTCTGTATTTATCCTTAAGTATATAATTAAAAATTAACTCTTTTGTTTCTTCAACAATTTCTTGGTTTAATGAATCTAAGGTTTCGTTTGTGGGATTATTAAACTTAAGCAACATTGCATAAGAACAAATCATAACAGCTTTATAAAAATTAATTTCTTTCTTATCCTTCTTTTTTAAATTCTCAATTTTAAGACTAATATCTCTATCAAAAAGTTTTTTACAATGCTTAAAAACTTCAATGCTGTATTTTTGCTCTTTATC
>JBAXQC010000137.1:0-2519 GCA_037131955.1 Bacteroidota bacterium | reverse complement strand
CATTCATGGCCATTGCCTCTAAAGCTGCCAAACCAAAACTTTCTGTTTCTGATGGTAACAGAAACAAGTCTGCTACTCTTAATAACATTTCAGGAGTAGTAATTTTTCCTAAAAATTTTACGTCGCGGTAAATGTTTTTTTCTCTGCACAATTGTTCTATTCTATTTCTTTCTGGTCCATCACCTATCAACAAAAGCTTGCTCGGAATTTGTTTTCTAACGTTTTCAAAAATGCCAATTACATCATCTAGTCTTTTAACTTTTCTGAAATTAGATATATGCATTAAAATTTTTTCTCCAGTTGGAGAGTACATTTTTTTCTGGCATATCCCATTGTATTCTTCCTTGTTTTTTAATTGTTCAAAATCAGAAATTGAAATAAAATTTGGGATAACATGAATTTCTTTTTTAATGTCGAAAAACTTATATGTATCGTCTTTTAAACTTTGCGAAACTGCCGTTACAGCATCACTTTCGTTGATAGAAAAACTAATAACAGGTTCAAACGAAGCATCTTTCCCAACCAAAGTTATATCAGTTCCGTGCAAAGTTGTAATAAACGGAATGCTTATTCCGTGAGATTTTAAAATTTGTTTGGCAAGGTAAGCCGCACTAGCATGAGGTATGGCATAATGAACATGCAACAAATCTAATTTTTCGTGTTTAACTACGTCCACAAGTTTGCTTGCCAATAATATTTCGTAAGGCTGATAATCAAATAATGGATAGCTAGAAACTATTACTTCGTGATAAAAAATATTTTCCGAAAAAAAATCCAATCTCACCGGTTGGCTGTAAGAAATAAAATGGACCTTATGGCCTTCTTTTGCCAATGCAATTCCTAATTCAGTTGCAACCACTCCGCTACCACCAAATGTTGGATAGCATACTATTCCTATTTTCATTATTTCATTTTTATCTAAAGTCGTTCTGCAAGAAATTATATTTTACTAAAAGAATTTAATATTCAATCACTTGTTCTTCCATTTGTGCCGGCAACTCTCTGTATTGATATTGCTGAGTCCTAAGCTGTGGCTCAAATCCCGCCTCTCTAATAGAATCCTGAATTCCTTTGCTAGTAAACCTATGAGGTGCTCCAGCTGCCGAAACAACATTTTCTTCAATCATAATACTTCCAAAGTCATTTGCTCCAGAGTGCAAACAAATTTGAGCAATCTGTTTACCAACAGTAAGCCACGAAGCTTGTATATTTTCTATGTTGGGCAACATAATTCTACTCATAGCAATCATTCTAATGTATTCGTCTCCACTAACATTGTTTTTTATGCCCTTGTGTCTTTTGAGCAAAGTTCCATCGTCTTGGAAAGGCCAAGGAATAAAAGCAATAAAACCTTTTGCATTTTCTGGTTTTTCGCTTTGCACTTGTCTTAGCCAAACTAAATGTTCAAATCGTTCTTCAATTGTTTCAATGTGTCCAAACATCATCGTTGCCGAGGTGGTTAATCCCAATTTGTGAGCAGCCCTCATCACATCTAGCCATTCTTTTCCACCACATTTTCCTTTAGAGATTAATCTTCTTACCCTATCGTTCAATATTTCTGCACCCGCACCAGGCAAAGAATCCAAACCAGCTTCCATCAGTGCTTTCAAAACATCAGTATGACTCATTTTATCTAGCTTGGCAATGTGTGCAATTTCTGGTGGACCCAAAGAGTGTAGTTTTAAATTTGGATACAATTGTTTTAGTTCCTTAAAAAGATTCACATAAAAAGAAAGCCCTAAATCTGGGTGATGACCACCTTGTAAGAGCAATTGCTCACCACCGTATTTAAAGGTCTCTTCAATTTTTCTTTTATAGGTTTCTATGTCTGTAATGTATGCCTCGGCATGGCCCGGAATTCTATAAAAATTACAAAACTTACAATTGGCAATACACACATTGGTGGTATTCACGTTTCTATCTATAATCCAAGTAACCTTATTATCTGGTTTTGCTTTTTTTCTGAGTTCATTGCCTACAAAAGCCAATTCGGTGGTAGAAGCATTTTTAAATAAAAAAACACCTTCTTCAATGCTCAAAAATTCCTTTTGTAAAGCTCTTTCTAATAAATTATTTATTTCCATACTTTCTATAAACACCTGTTTAAAAAAATTGTTTCACTATCATAATCAATCTATACCAATAGTAATAATGGATTAGTCTTGCACAAATGTATTTATAATTTTTAAAATTGGATTTGAAGGTAGTTTACATATAGAATACAAAAAAACTAGTTTTCGAAAAGGTTCAGGTATATTGTAATGCTGCCTAAAATAAATGCAACAACAAAAATAAATGCAAGCAATGAATTCTTTTTGAAAGTGCTTCTAAAAAATATACGTCTAAGAAGTGCCGTAATCAACATTAATAAACAAATACACAGGGCCAATAAAGAAATAAAAAATAATCCTTCAAAAAACGTAAGTGTTATAAACGACAATACCAATTCTAAACTATTAATTTTAAACTATTCTCAAAATCTACCTAACAAATCAAAAAATTTTAGCAATTTATTTGAT
>JBAXQC010000136.1:0-2688 GCA_037131955.1 Bacteroidota bacterium | reverse complement strand
TTGCACGATTAAAGCCTGATGCCAACCCCTTGTTATCTGCTGCGGCTCTTCCGCTTTCAATATATTGTCCACCTACATTTTGAAGCCACTGGTTTATTGCATGTTGAAGAAAACGTAACAATTACAACTGGTGTAGTGAGTACAAAAAACGTATCGTTGGTGGCTGCGGTTTAATAATTGGTTGTATTCTGTTTAAGGAAAAGGAGGTGAAAAAATTCACCTCCTTTTTTAGTTTAGTTTAATAAATTTTTGAGTATTTAAAGTTTCTTTTATGTCAATAATTTTAATAAAGTAAATACCTGATTGAAGTGAACTAATATCTAAATTTATTTGATTTGATACTTGATTTGTGTTTTTAAACTCTTTTACATTTTCGCCAATTGAATTCTGAATGATTATTTGATTGATAAGTGAATTTGTATTTGAGTTTTCAATGGTTAAAACATTTGTTGCAGGGTTTGGATAAATAACAAATGTATTCGTTTCTATTTTTTCTACTGATGTTGTTATTGGAATTTTTGTATTCCACTGTATTAATTGACCATTATTTGTACCCAACAATGCAATACTGTCATTAAGAAACTCAATTTTGGTAAATTGTAAATTGTAAGGCGTAATTATTTCAGTGAATGTTTGTCCAAAATCACTGGTAGTTAAAATAATTCCTCTATTTATACCACCCAATTTATATCCGACAATATATCCTTCATTTTTATTTTTGAAATAGACATCGTTTAAGTAAACTAAATTGGAAATTTCTTTTCTTAACCAAGTTGAACCTCCATTAGTTGAAAAACTTATCATCGAATTGTTGTTTTGGTTGTTACCTGTTGCACAAATCATTAATGTATCTTTATTTAAGATGTGAAGTCCATTAGGATTGTAATTACCGAAATTACCATAATCCCATGATTGAAAAAGATTACTAGTTTTTAGCAAATACCCATCGTTTAATAAATAAAATGTGCTATCGCCAATAGAACCTGCTATAATGAAAGCGAAATTATTTGCAATGATGTCATTGTATGTCCAATCAAAAAACAAATTGTTTGTATAAAAGAATCTACCTCCATCACTACCGATGGCAATGTGTTTGTTTTTAATTACAGCAAGTCCATAAAAATTATTTTCAGTTATTGAAAAGATATTTTCCCAAGAATTTCCTCCATCATTGCTTTTGTAAAGATTTCCAGAATTATTGGAATAATTATTTGTTGAAACAAAAACTGTATCGTGGTCGTTTCTAAATAATTTATAGTAGTTTTCTGCAAGAGGACCCGGAAGATTTAATGCCCAAGTACTATCACAATTATCATTACACATAATAATTGAATGATTGCTACAATTAATAATTATGTTATTATCTACTACTGAAATATCTTCAATAAATCTGTTGCCTCCTCCTTCTACAATTGTTTTAAATTGTGGAAAACAGTAATCAAAAGAAAACATTAAAAATATAAAAATAATTTTTTTTACGTTCATAATTTACTTAATTACACTTAGCTTCAAATTTTTATTTTCACCCTTTGTATTTCCAACTGAAACAAAATATAAACCGCTTTCAAGATTAGCTGTTTCAATTTCGATATTGTTTGTACCTGAACTTAAAAGCTCGCTTTTAATACCTTGAATTAACTTACCCTTTGAGTCAAATAAATTAATATTTATTTGTTCTGCTTTTGTTAAGGTTATACTAAGATTAGTTTTTAAAGAGGTTGGATTTGGAAATACTGAAACATTGATATTGGTAATCTTTTTATTATTGTCACTTGCTAATATATCTTGAGCACTAAGCCTACGGGTAGCTCATAACCGTTGGAATAGTTATAAGTTCTTACCCAATTTATTGTACCGTCGTCGGCATTTAATTGTAAAGTAGCAAAGTCTGTAAGACTTGTGCTACTGAAACTAGTTCCAGTAACGTAGCAGTAATTACCATTGCCAGTAATTGCAACAGGAAGGTCGTAATTGTTGCCAACACCATTGAAAATATTTGTCCAATAGAGGTTTCCATTTGGGGCATACTTGGCAATGATATAGTCGTAATTGGTAGCATCTGAAAATATTACACCAGTAACAAAAATATTATTGTCGGTGTCAATGTAAAGACCCGTACCAAAGTCTTTTCCGTTGTCTTGACCGTTGATTTGTCTTTCCCAAATTATAGCACCTTCGTCGTCGTATTTTGTTATAAGGATATTGTTTACTTGTCCAGCATAGAGAGTATTACCAACAACAATTAGGTTGCCATGGCTGTCCATGGCTGTTGCTGAATATGGAATTGTGTCTAAGTTTCCTGTAGAGGAAAGCCATTCTTTTTGAACAAGAATTTGTTCTTGGCTGTAGGTTTTTAAGCTAAGAATTAAGCAAAAAAACAAGATGTGATATAGTAGAGTTTTTTTCATGCTATGTGTTTTTAGTTATTCAAATTTATGATTAAAAGTTTAAGGTGAAATTAAAATATTGGATTGATTAAGCGAAACTAGATTGCTCGGAGGTGAGCGAGGAGCTATAAATGGCTCTTTTGATTTTGCTAGGGGAGGGAAAATGGGGAGGGCAAAAGCAAATGTGCCATTTGTGTGTAGGCTAAAAAAATTTGGTGCAGTTGGCATTTTTTTATTTTTTTTCTTTGCGTTGGTGTCTGCGTTATTTCGTCGTGCCGTTGCAGATAACGTTTTGCAGATT
>JBAXQC010000135.1:0-2819 GCA_037131955.1 Bacteroidota bacterium | reverse complement strand
TTCAGAGCCTTTTTCACTTTTTTTGTTTAAATAATTTGCTGCAAATGAATTAGCTTTATTGGAATTTTTTACTTTAAATTTTGAGAATAAAACGTTTGATTTTTTTGTTTCATTTGTTTGCTTTTCATCTAAATATTTTTCTTTCTTGTTTCTCTTATTTAAATTATTTGAAGATTCTTCTTCTTTGGATTTTTTATTCTCTATTTCTTTAATTTTCCGTTCTTCTTTGTTTAGCTCTGCGGTGTTTTCTGCATCATTTTTTAAATTTATTTCATTGCTTCTATTCGTTGGAATCAAAACCCATATTACTGCCAGACCGGCTAGGATAGATAAAATAAATACATAAAGTGATCTGTTCTTTTTGTCTTCAATAACTGGTTCATCAGAAATTCTTTTGTTATCGATAGCCTTTTTCATTTCATCCATTGGAGAAATTTCATACTCCTGAAGCTCTCGTTTAAACAAATCGTCTATGTGGTTCTTTTTTTCCATTGTTGTTTACTTATTTACTGACACAAAATCCAACACCTTTGTTTTTAATATTTTCCTTGCTTTATACAATTGAGATTTTGATGTTCCAATATCAATATTCAATACCTCGGCAATCTCTTTGTGAGCATAATTCTCTAATGCATATAAATTAAAAACCAATCTGTATCCATGAGGCAAATTGCTAATCATTTCAAAAAGTTTTTCTTTTGGAATATCTAAGTTTTCATTTAGATCATTATTTTCTTCCTCCTTAAAATCTTTTTCTGCTAATTCTATTTGAAAATTTTTTTTCGATTTGCAAAAGTCTAAAGCTGTATTTATAAATATCCTTTTAATCCATCCTTCCAAGGAACCCTGCATTTTAAAATTCTTCAATTGGGAGTAAACTTTAATAAATCCATCCTGAAAAATATCTTTTGCATCGTCTTTATTTCCGGCATATCTGTAGCAAATGGCAAACATAGTGGGGGCAAATTTTTTATACAGTTGATCTTCAAATTCTTTTTGTTTTTTAAGGCAACCAGCAATAACTTCTTCTTGGTTAAATGAATTTATTGCTGGCTGTTTATACACAAATTCCTTAATACTAAATGAGTTCTTAACTTATTTATTTATGATTTAGAAATACTTATTTTATGAATGATGTTTGTGTTTTTTCCAGTAATTTTTAATATATAAACACCTGCTTCAAAATTAGTAGCGTCAATCTCTAAATAGTTAATTCCTTCGTTGCCTTTTTTATTGAAATTAATTATTTCTTTACCACTTAAATCTGTTGCAACTACACTAATGTTTGTTTCTTCTTCTAAAACAAATTTCACGTATCCTTTTTCCTTTATTGGATTTGGATACATTCCTATGGCGTGGCTAACTATAGCGTGATATTGTGTGTCGGAAACTATAGTTGGTTCATACATTAAAATATTTGCAAAATTTGTTTCAATAGGTGCGTTAAAATCAAAATATATTTTTGCTTGGTCGCTAATTAAATCTCCAACGTTTAACCCCGATAATGAACTTATACGGAAGGTAACAAAGCCATTACTTGCATCTCCTGCATCTTCTTCGCAAGGCAACATAATGTTGTTGAATCTATAGGTAACAACGTTTTCTAATCTTGTTACCTCACAATTGTGGCTTCCACCTAAAAGCATGTAAGAATCTTCGTCTAATAGGTTCGACATTTCATCAACAATTACAACATTTACAGCACTTGCATTTCCTATGTTTTGAAATCGAATGACATATTCTAACTCCTGATCAGAATTTAAAGAAGATATTAGTTGAAGAGAATTGTTTTCGTTATTTGTTCGTGCTACAAGTTTGTCGTTAGGGTCAAAAGAAGAAACGGAAAGTTGATTTAGAGTTACAGTATTATTTTGCAAATTTATATCGCTGGCTGTTGCATTATTTATAGAGGCTTGGCATGTTACGGGTGTGTTCATGCTTAATGTTACGTCTGAAACAAAATTTACATACAAATAATTATTGCTATAATTTTCTATTGTTGGAATAAACCAAGTAATGGTATTTGTGGCTGCGTTGTGAGTTAAATATGGAATAGTAGAATTTACAAAATTTAAGCTTGTATCATACACCATGGTAATGGTATTGTTTGCTGAGGTGATTCCATTGTTATAATATTCAATAGTGTAGTGAGCCGGGAAACCATTGTTTACATCGGATGTTGGCCATAAATAAACACCTAAATCGCTTCCTACACTGTTTGTATGAATTCCAAAATTTTTGTTGGAGAAACTACTTCCAACTGAGTTTGCATCAATTGCAATTACACTTGGCGTAGTAAGGGTGTACGAAGAAAATGCATTTTGAGGAATGTAAGTAAGGTTATAATTATTTGCAATTACATTCATGCTAAAGTCACCGTTTTCATCTGTAAATACAGTATATGGACCTGCAGTTATTGGTTGATATGCAATTCCAACTTCTAACGTATCCAATACTCCATTTGTATTTCCGTCAAAAAACAATTTGCCACCAATGGTTGAAGTATTATTGGATACTCCAAAATTATAACCACACTGATTAAGGCTTAATGCAGCGGTTACATTTAAATAGTGAGCAACTGTATCGGAACTTGCAGGTATTGTAAAACTGTGAGCTGATGGTATAAAATATGAAATTGTGTAGATGCCTGCAGGAACCTGTGCACTGTAGTGTCCATTTCCATCAACTGTTGCATTGTAAGTGTTTCCATTTCCTGTAATTGATAAAACATTACTGTTTACAACAGCAGTTTCAGTGCCATCAAACACACCGTTATTGTTGGCATCGTTAAACACGTTTCCACACAAAGTAATGGTGCT
>JBAXQC010000134.1:0-2925 GCA_037131955.1 Bacteroidota bacterium | reverse complement strand
ATAAATTTTATTTTAATCTTAAAAAAACAAATTTTGTTTTTATCTTTTTATTCAAAACTTAAAAACGGATGCTTATTGTTGAATTTTATCTACTTTCTATAATTTCATTATATACTCCATTCCAAAGCTCAATTCTTTTTTGCAAAGAGGCAATTGTTGTTTCCTCTACTTCTTTCCATTTTAGCTCATCTTCTCCGCAAAGGTTATAAGTCATTTGCAAGGCAAGATTACTGTGGTGTTCTCCGTCAATTTCTATGTGTCTTTCTAAATAATATTTGAAGATCGAAATACTGCTTGGAAAGTTTTTATAAATATCATTAACTATAGATATAAACATGCCTGGAATTAGGTCTTCTCTTCCAAATGTAAAAATTGCTGCTTGTAAATAGTCTTTATTGCTCTCTATTATTTTAAAAGTAAAGTCAACAAATTCACTGGCCTCTAATGGCGTTTCTGATGATTGAAATGCAGATTTTAAATCTCCATTTTTACTTAATTCCTTGGTAAAATTTTCAATGGAATCTGTTGCTGCCCCGCACTGTCTCATAGCATCTAAGTATAGTTCAAAATGACTTTTTTTATTGCCATCTAAATCAACGTCGGATTCTTCGCCAACAACTATTTCGTTTATTAAAAAGCGTGTTTCTGCATTTCCTTTTGGCATCCAGGGCACTGTGGTGCAAGTGAGGTTATTTTGCAAAGATTTTAGTAAAGACATAAAATCCCAAACGGCAAAAACATGATAGTGCATAAAAATTTTTAAGTCGTTCAATTCCTTAATTTCAGAATACACTTTGTGATTGATAATTTGCTCTCTTAAAGGTTCTATTGCTTTTTTTATTCTATCAATTTGGTTGTTCATTTCGGCGCAGTTATTTTATTGAATCAATTGTTTTTTTAACGAATAATTTTCAGCAAAATTATAAAAAAAAAAAGAGGCTACTCTTATGAGCAACCTCTCTTTTTGTTAAAAATTTATATGATTATTTTTTATCACCTTTTTTATCCATTTCTTGTTTTAAGTTGGCAAGTGCAGAGATATCACCAAGAGTAGTTTTTTCTAATGATTCTTTCATTTTCTTAACTGTTTTTTTAGTGCTCTCTTCTTCAGATTTTTTCTTTTCTTCAGTTGCTACTTTTTCTTCTTGAATGGCATCGTCGTGAATTTTGGTGTGCGACACAACAATTTTCTTAGAATCTTTATTGAATTCAATTACTTTAAATTCTAATACTTCGTCTGTTTTTGCAGTTGTTTTGTCTGCTTTTATCAAGTGGCGTGCCGGTGCAAAACCTTCTACTCCATAAGGAAGACCCACAGTAGCACCTTTATCGTTTGCATTGATAATTGTTCCTTGATGAACGCTACCTTCAGTGAAAATTGTTTCAAACACTTCCCAAGGATTCTCTTCTAGTTGTTTGTGACCTAAGCTTAATTTTCTGTTTTCAGAATCTAATTCAAGAACTTTCACATCAATAGTTTCTCCAATTTTGCAGAACTCAGATGGATGTTTAATTTTCTTGCTCCAGCTTAAGTCAGAGATGTGAATTAAACCATCAATTCCTTCTTCTAATTCAACAAAAATTCCAAAGTTAGAGAAGTTTCTTACAACCGCTTGGTGTTGGCTTCCTACAGAATATTTAGCAGCAACTTTTGCCCAAGGATCTTCAGTTAATTGTTTAACCCCTAGAGACATTTTTCTTTCTTCTCTGTCTAATGTTAGTACAGATGCTTCTATGTCTTGTCCTACTTTTAAGAAATCGTGTGCAGTTCTTAAATGTTGACTCCAGCTCATTTCAGAAACGTGGATTAAACCTTCAACTCCTGGAATTAACTCTACAAATGCACCGTAATCTGCCACAACAACAACTTTACCAGTTACTTTATCGCCAACTTTTAAGTTAGCATCTAATTGTTCCCAAGGATGTTGAGTTAATTGTTTTAAGCCAAGTGCAATTCTTTTTTTGTTATCGTCGAAGTCTAAAATTACAACGTTTATTTTCTCGTCTAATTTAACCACTTCTTCAGGGTGATTAATTCTTCCCCAGCTTAAATCTGTGATGTGAATTAATCCATCAACACCACCTAAATCTACAAACACACCATAAGAAGTAATATTTTTTACAATACCTTCTAAGATTTGCCCTTTTTCTAATTTAGAAATGATGTCTGATTTTTGTTGTTCAATTTCTGCTTCAATTAAGGCTTTGTGAGATACAACAACGTTTTTAAATTCTTTGTTGATTTTTACCACCTTAAATTCCATGATTTTACCAACGTACACATCGTAGTCTCTAATAGGTTTAACATCAATTTGAGAACCCGGTAAAAATGCTTCAATTCCAAAAACATCTGCAATTAAACCACCTTTTGTGCGGCATTTTACAAAACCTTTAATTACTTCTTCTTTTTCAAGAGCTTCGTTTACTCTATCCCAACTTCTTAGTGCTCTTGCTTTTTTGTGAGATAAAATTAGCTGACCTGTTTTATCTTCTTGGCTCTCGATATATACTTCTAGTTTATCGCCAATTTTAAGCTCAGGATTGTAACGAGTTTCAGAAAGTGCAACTACACCGTCACTTTTAAAACCAATGTTAACAACAATGTCTTTAGTGCTTATTCCTACTATTGTTCCATCCATCACTTCGTGTTCGTTGATAGACTTTAGTGTGGCCTCAAATTGAGCAGCCATTTGTTCTCTTACTTCTTTAGAGTAAACTGTTTGTTTTTTACTGAGTGTACTCCAGTCGAAGTTTTCCATTGAATTGGACATTAATTTTTTAATTTTTGTATTCTGCAAAACCGGTACAGAAGAGGTTTATAATAATAATTAGTTTAGTTTTCTTTTTTCCGGTAAAAAAGGAGTGCAAAGGTAAATCTAATTGTTTGAAAAACAAAAAATTGCTGAAAAAAGTCAAAAGCCCTGT
>JBAXQC010000133.1:0-3036 GCA_037131955.1 Bacteroidota bacterium | reverse complement strand
ATACTGTATGAAACGGTTCCTTCACTGCCCGTGGCATTGCCACCTGAGGAATTAACAGATTGCTGTGCTTGTGCATAGCCGGCCCATAGCAGTATAGCTGCTAATAATGCTAAGGGACTTGATTTTATGCCTTTAGGCAGAGTGGTGTTTTTTGACATATTATTTTTTTTAAATTATTTCTACTTTTTTAAAAGGCTTTTGGTATTTAGCCTTTCCAATTTATTTTTTTTGTTTCTCTGTAGTGTTATAACAATAATTGCTAACCTATTTATTTACAAACCTAATGAAAGTATAGGCAAAACTAAAGATGTAATTAAAAAAGGATTGTAAGAAGTTGACAACATTATTTTTTTATCAAAATTAGGGATAAAAGTAATTGGTTGTTATGAATTTTGAAAAAAAGGTGATAAGTGATAATTGAGAATTAAGAATTGTCATCCCCCGTACCCCCTTCGCTAGGCTAAAGCTAAGGCACAAGGGGGACTTGAGCGGTCTTTGATAAGTGATAATTGAGAATTGAGAATTGAGAATTGAGAGTTGAGAATTGATAATGGATAATTAATAATTGAGAGGTGAGAAATGTCATCCCCCTCCGCCGCGGCGAACAAGGCTTCATTTTAACGAATTCTAAAGAATTTGAGGATACTATTTAGTACTCGTTGTAAATGATTACTATTTGAGGGTATTGATAGCAAAATTTATACTTGTGTTTGTGATGATGCACAAATAAATTTTTATGTAAGTTTACTTTATGCAAAAGAAAAATCTACTGATTTTATTCTCTGTTTTTTTTGGCTTGCTTTGGCTGTACAACATTGTTAAAGCATGCAGTGTGGCATTTTACTGGGATGAAATATATACCTATCTGCATTATGTAAAAAAAGGGAATTTAATTCCTCATCAACTTGATAAAATGGATGCAAACAATCATCCGTTAAATACATTTCTTATTTATTTATGTGTGAAATTATTTGGCCATCATCTTTTTGTTTTGAGGTTGCCAAACATTATTGCCTATCTCTTTTATGCCTTTTTTGCATACCGCTTTGCAGCTAAAGCATCTTCTTTTTTACTTTCTATTTGCTGTCTTTGTTTGTTGTTGCTAAATCCCTTTGTGAACGATTACTTTTATCTTGCAAGGGGGTATGGCTTGTCGCTTACCTTTTTGCTGGGCAGCTGCTATTTTGCCTACAGATTTTTTATAGAAAAAGGAAATTATAGCAATGCCATTTATAGTTTGCTTATGATGTGCCTTGCAACGTTGGCTAATCTTACTCTTGTTAATTGTTTGTTGATTGTTGTTGTGGCCTATTTGTTTTATATTATTTATTTATTTGTTCAACACAAACACACTGCAACTGAGTGTTTATGGAAGCTTATACCCATTTTTATATCATTATTTATTTTATTTTTTGAAGTAAGGTACCTTATTAGATTAAAAAAAGCTGAAGCATTATTTGTTGGTTTGCATTCTGGTTTATGGCAAGGTGTTGTGCTTGCTAACGTAGAAAAGTTTCTGTATTACAATGCAACAACCAAATGGCTTGTGCCTGCCTTGCAGTTCTTTGTTTTAATTACAGTGTTGCTCTCTGCCTATTATGTGTTGATCTATTTTAAGAACAATTTAAAAAACCCTAAAAAAGTATTTCATTTATTTATTCTACTATTTATAATAAGTTGTTTGCTGCTAAATATTGCTATGCACCTGCTATTAAATGTAAACTATCCCTATGGCAGAACCGGTATATATTACGCTGTGTTTTATCCCTTGCTCTTACAATTTTTATTGGAAATATTTTCCGAACAAAAAAAATGGCTTGGGCTCTATTCTAGCGGCCTTGTTGTTTCTTTTTTGGCATTTAATTTTATATTGAATGCAAATTTATCTTATGCCATTCAATGGAAGGAAGAAGGCGATACAAAAAAAATGATCCAACATTTAATACCCGAGTTAAGCAAACGCAAAAATCATCAGGAAATATTTTTAGGATTGGGCTTTCCTTATCATGATGATATTGATTTTTACGGCTCTTTTTATGGCATCAATGCACTTACGCACAATAGAGATGACCTTGCCTATCATTGCTTGAATGATTACTATTTTATTCCTTTAAAAGATACGGTAAAACTCCGCAACGTAAGCTACCGTGTGCTGCATACCTATGAGCAAAGTGCTTCTGTACTATTATTAAATCTTAAGGCAAGTGAAAACATTTTATTGCATAAAAGTAGCTTACAATTTTCTTCTAAGCCCAATGCAAGCTCATCAAAAGTTGTTGCAGAAAATAACAGTTCAAGCATTTGCAACGTTAATCCATACAGCAAAGGTTTAAACATAATAGTAGATTCATTCATGGAAAAAATTCCAAATAAAATAAATGTGTTTGGAGAGTTTAAAATGAAGAGCAACAGCGATACTGCAAAATTAGTTATTGCACTAGAACGAGAGGGCAAATTAATTTTGTGGTGGGGAAAATCTCTGAGTGATTTTATCAATCAGGAATCTGTTATAGATAGCTTTTCTGTTTGGAGACTTTTGCCGGTTGATCTAAAGGTAGGCGATGAAATTAAATGCTACGTCTGGAATCAGGGCAGGAATCCTGTGTTGCTGTATAATTTAAACTGCGAACTATTTACAAATAGCGGCAAAGTAAAACAATCAAATAATACCAGTACCTTGCATTAACAATATACTTTCTGCTTTTTTTTAAAAGTATTGGGTAACGGTTTTTATGGTTACGAAACATGTTACTTTCATTAAAAGTATAAAGTTTTCTCCACTGGTATATTTTAAATTTTTCTTGGAATTTATCCGTATGCATAACCAAGCGTTTAAACAAAATTTACTTACCTCATAAAGTCTATTTTTCATTTTTTTTGATTGGGTTTCACCCAACTTTTTCAGCGAAGCTAAACCCATTCACTTTTTTATTCATCCTTTTATTGCTTTTTAAAGGTATTCATGAGGACGCTTCGCTAAGTTATTCATCCTTTTATTGCTTTTTAAAGGTATTCATGAGGACGCTTCGCTAAGTT
>JBAXQC010000132.1:0-3091 GCA_037131955.1 Bacteroidota bacterium | reverse complement strand
CGCCATCTAAGCAATCAATCAAAGCCATTTTGCAATATGCCAAGAATGCGCAAAAGGAGTAATTCTTAGTTGCTTTAAGAGTAATTGCTAAAATTGTTTATGTAAAAGCTAAAAAATTAAGTGGCAAAAATTAAGTTCTCTTGCCACTTAACTCATTATAATTAAAAAATTATTTTAAGCTGTTGTCATACCAATTCAGTTTTCGAGTTGCAAACATAATTAAGGCTAGAATTACAAATAATCCAATACTACCCAATAATAGCGCTGTATCTTCTAATCTAATTAGTACAAAAATAAAAACATACTGTATTGCAATAATTAATGCAAACAACCCTGCAGTTGACCATTTTTTGAAATGACTTTGTGCATACAAGGAAATTAATAAAATGGTAGCAGAGGCAGATACACAATAGGCATAATCAAAAAAGATAAACTCACCTATTGATAACAAAAGTGTAAAGAAAATCACCAATGCAAACCCAATTAATCCAAATTGTACAGGGTGCATTGGCTTTTCTTGCATAATTTCTATAATAAAGAAAAGTGCAAATGTAAGTCCAATGAAAAGAATAGCATATTTCGCGCATCGCATTGTTTTGGCATAATGATTCGTGGGATTCACCATATTAACACCAAAGGATAATGATTTGCTATTAATTTTTTTATTGTTCAATACTGTACCAAATGGGAGATTAGTTTTATTGTACACCCATTTAGCTTTAAATCCATTGTTGTTTAAAATTCTTTCATCTGGAAGATTATTACCATCAAATGCTGGCGAAGTCCAAGTTGAATTCATTTCAAATTTACTATTACCAGCAAATGGAGTAAATCTTAAATGTTCGCTCCCTTTTAAACTAATATTTGTTGAAAAATTAATTCTACTAAATAAATTATTTTCATTTAGGTCTATTGGTGTAGATAAACCATTATCGTTCAATATTGAATCTGGTAAGCCTGGGCTTAATTCAAGTGAATTATTATTTAGTTGAACTGATATCTTTTTTTCAATTCCCTTAAAATCATCTATTCCTAAGCAAAATGATGCTTTTTTTAAGAGTAACATCGATGCCGTAATTCCATCAGGAAGTTTTAAGTTGAAATCACCTTTAACTGAAGAAAAACTTCTATAAAGCAATACTTTGTAAATAGATCTAGGTCTAAATTCTGGGATCAAGTTTGTATTAACAAGAAGATTGTCAGGAAAGAATATCAATTGCTTTTCGATAGAAATATCCTTCCCACTAGCATTTTTCTCCACCATCAAATAGGGTATTAAAAGATATGGAGTGGTTATGGTTTGTGGGCCACTCCATTTATTGCTAACTTCTGTAAAAACTTCCCTCTCTCGAGCTTCCCTTTCTCGAATTAGGCTTTGAATAAATGAAGTTGGAATCAACAATGCAAATACCATAATTGAAGTGATAATTGCTTTTAATAAGGTCTTGTTCATGTTTTTTATTTTATTTGATGTAAAAGAATTTTCGAAAAGGAAAATGATAAGCAGCCAGAAATTTTCGATTAATGTAAATGCTAATTAATACAGCAGTAAAGAGTAGAAATATGTAAAAAATATAATGTGCAATGATAATATCAGTCTCATTAATTATCGATTCAAACAACCATGCCATTATTAAACCATAACCAATACTTAAAAAAATAAGCGTTATTTGAAATGTATAATTTAAATAAAGCGTTTTATTCCAAAATAATTTTGTTATCAGTAGTGCAATAGATAAAATTGGAACAACAGGTAAACTTGCAAAAAAGGGGAATGAACTAATAAAAAAATAATATTCTAAATTCCCAGAAGCATCTTCTCGTAGAATATAAAAGTTAGAATAAATGGCAATACAAATTGCAGTAATACTCCAAATACGGAGGGAAAGTAATATTGCTTTTTTCATATTTAAAAGTGCTTTGTTTTTCAAAGCATAAGTGTAAAAAAAATTATTTGCTTGATTTTATAAGATTTTCCAATGCCAGAATATGTGCACTGAAGGCTTTCTCGCCAGATTTCGTAATAGAATAAAGGGTATTGGTTTTTCTACCAATAAATCCTTTATTTACTTTTAAAAGCCCATTTTCTTCAAGTGCTTTTATATGGCTTGCTAAATTTCCATCTGTGATTTGTAAGAGTTCTTTCAATTCGTTGAAGCTCACTTCTTCATTTACCATAATAGTACTCATTATTCCCAAGCGTATTCGGCTATCGAAAAATTTATTTAGTTGACTAATTGGGTTCATGTTTGAAGCTTATTTTCTTAATTGATTAACGTTCATATTTATACCACATAATAGTGCCATATAAAATATGAAGCACACCAAAACCCAGCACCCAAAAAAACAATCCATTCCCTGGAAGCCACAAAGAAATTAACCCAATAATCAGTTCGCAATACCCTAAATATTTTATTTCTGTTATTGTGTTTTTACTTGCATTAATTAATGCTAAACCGTAAAATATTAAACAACAAGGTGCAATTAATTTATAATCTTTCTGATTGATTAATGCAAGTATTAATATTCCGCCTGCAATCATCGGAATGGCAACCTGAATCATTAAACGTCTAGCTGAATGCCCCCATAAAGGAGTTTTTGTTTTTTTACTTCTTAAATAAGTGAAAAAGAATGCCATTAATAATGCAGCAAAAAAAGTTAACAGTGCAATTTGTACCAAGGGTGCCCCAAGCAAATTTTCCTTTAGTACTAATCGATTATTGTAATCATTATAAACATCATCCACTTTTGAAATAGCAGAATTAAATTGAGTCAAGGGATAGGCTATAATCGCTCCAATGATGGCACAGATTCCAGCAGCTATACCACTTAAACCGCTAAGGCTAATAAAGCGGCTACTCTGCTCCATCATTTTTTTGATATTTCGAATGTCTTCTAAATGATCAATTTTAGTATACATAAAAGTGCTTTGTATTTCAAAGTTAATGAATTTTTTAATTCTTCAAAATATTTTTTTACAAAGCGATCTCGGGTGCAATTCCTAATTTTGAATATGACCAAGAAGGAACGCTATGCGCAGGTAATCAACTATTTTCTCGAAACCACTCCAATTGCAGAAACTGAATTGGTG
>JBAXQC010000131.1:0-3168 GCA_037131955.1 Bacteroidota bacterium | reverse complement strand
ACATTGCAAGTAGAACAAGCTTCAAACGCAATTTTTTCTGGTAACTATGCAGCTACATTTTCAAGCAGTGTTTCTACCCCTCTAAACTTAAATTTTACACTCAAAAATTTAGGAACGGTTCAAACTTTAGATATTTCAAACATAACAATTTCAGGAGCAAATGCCTCAGATTATTCAATTTCGGCGCCCTCTTCATTTCCTACTACAATAAATGCCAGTTCTAACGCACCGCTTACAGTAGTTTTTACTCCTTCTGCCGCCGGCACAAGAACTGCAACAATTACTATTGCATCTAATGATGGTGTAAATCCCAATTACATAATTAACCTTTACGGGGCTGGCGATGCATTGGCAACAGAGCCAACTGTTCAAGCTTCCAACTTAACATTCCCAGTTAATAAAACTTACCGAGTTGTAAGCAACTTTTCTCCTGCAAGTTCAGGTGTGGATGCAGTAGGTGGTTATATAATTTTAAGAAGAGACGGACAAGCAGTGAGCGATTTTCCTATTGACGGAACAGTGTATGAAAGAGGAAAAAGTATTGGAAGTTCAAAAGTGGTTTATTCAGGTGCTATAAGCGGTTCAAACTTTAGTTTTAGGCCAAATTGGATTAAGGCAAGCACTTCTTATCATTTTGCAGTTTTTACATACAATGGCGATGGTAGTATCATAAATTACAATACAAACAGTCCGCTAATTGGTTCGGTAACAACACCTGCTACAATGGCAAATCCATCTGAGTACAATGGAATAAATACAGCCAATGCCACATTTTTAAGCGATTTGTCTGCATTAATTAACCCACACCAATCTACATTTTACTCCAATTACACCACAACTATGATTAATTTGTTTGAAGTTAGAGATACGTTCGCAGTGGTTGGTGCAAATACTTTCCATAGACTAATTAATTGTGTATATAGCGGCCAAGCTACAGTTTACAACGAGCCATTTGATTACACTGCTTATGATTTTAGTAGAGAGCACACTTATCCTCATTCTTGGATGCCAACATATGATGCAAGTGCACCAGAAAAACCGGAATACAATGATCAACACAATTTATATCCTGCACGCCAAAGTAATGTAAATGCAACCAGAAGCAATTATCCATTGGGCAAGGTGGTAACCCCTGAACAATCATTTCTTGATGGCAAAATTGGAACTGATTCAACAGGAAGAAGAGTATATGAGCCAAGAGATGTTCACAAAGGACGTGCTGCAAGAGCCATTATGTATATGGCGGTTTGTTACAATGGCATAAGTGGTAATAACTGGAAATTTTTAAATCCAATTAGTGGAACAATTCCATATGGCCAAGACCAGTATATTCTTAAAAGATGGAACGATCAGTTTCCGCCTAGCGATTACGACAGAGCTAGAAATGATTTTTTAGATTCATTGCAACAAAACAGAAATCCATTTGTAGATCATCCTGAGTATGCTTGTTACATAGATTTTTCCAATATGACTTATGTTGCAAATCCTCAAACACCTTGTTATAAAGCTCCAAGTGGAATAACAGAATTAAACTATAACTTAATTTTTTACATGTTCCCAAATCCTGCAACTGAAAATGTTTCTTTGTATTTTTCATCCACAAAAACCGAAAATTTAACAGTAGAGATTTTTGATATTTCTGGCAAAAAAGTTTTTGCAAAAAATGTAAACAGTGTTGCAGGAATTCAACAAAAAGAAACTATTACTACTGTAAATTTTGGAAAAGGAATTTACACTATTTCATTAAAGGGAAATACTACTTTAAAAACTGAAAAGTTAATTTTGAACTAAGAATTTAGGATAAAATAATTTTTAAAAAGCCTGCTCAAATTGAGTGGGCTTTTTTTATGCAAACCATTTTGAAAGTTGCTCAATAGTAAAATTCTTTTTTTCGGTTTCGTCCACATAAAATTTTGTTTTCCCTTCTTCCATAAAAAGAATTTTATTGCCGTAGTTCAACACTTCTTTTAACTGATGTGTAATATAAACAACCGTAATATTTTGCTCAACAACAAGTTTTTGAGTGGTATTTAAAATCAATTGAGCGGTCTTTGGGTCTAGTGCTGCAGTAGGTTCATCCATTAGCAAAACACTAACATTGTCCATGGTTGTCATAAGTAACGTTAGGGCTTGGCGTTGGCCACCACTTAAACTTCCCATGGCCTGATTTAGTTTATTTTCTAAGCCTAAATTTAGCGTACTAACTATTTCTTTTACTTTGTTTTCGAAAGCATTGTTTATACCAAGTTTAAATGTTTTTGGCTTGGTATGAAGCGAAGCAATTCTAAAATTTTCTATAATACTTAATTCAGGGGCTGTTCCTAAAACAGGGTTTTGAAACAATCTTGATACAAATAAACTTCTTTTGTGTGTAGGTAAATTTTGAACTTCAACAGAATTTATTTTTATTGTTCCACTGTCAATTTTGGTGGTGCCAGCAATGCTATTTAACAAGGTGCTTTTGCCACTACCGTTAGTTCCCATTACCATTAGCCAATCACCTTTTTGCAATGAAAGAGAAACGTTGCTTAAGGCAATTGTTTGGTTGCTCTTTCCTAAATTATACGTTTTGTTGATGTGGGAAATTTCAATCATTTGGTTAAATTATTTTACACATTTTATTTTGAAAAATAAGTTTAAATTAAAGTATAATTCTTTTAATTCCACTTTTTAGGGATGTAACATAAAAATTAAGTAACAATCCAAGTTTATAATTTCCCAATTTAAGATAAGTTAGTACTTGTGCTGTATGAACATCTGTAAATACCTCTACTGTTTTTATTTCAATAACTACTTTGTTATTTACCAATAAGTCTATTCTATATCCATGATTAAGTTTAACGTCTTTGTAAACAATTGGCATTGGTTTTTCTTTTTGAACTGATAAACCAGCTAGCAAAAGCTCATGATAAAGACATTCTTGATAAGCAGATTCTAATAATCCTGGGCCTAAATGTCTGTGAACTTCAATTGCACAGCCAATAATAATGTTTGAAAGTGAATTCTCGTCTTTTTCTTCCATTGTGTGTTTTTTTAGAAGTTTCTCATACAAATGTACGTCTAGAAAACATTATTCTAATCGAAATTCTTTGTGTCTTCCTAAGTGGCGGAGTGGTATATCTATTTCACCAAGTTCCACAAAGGAGTCACAAAGTTTCACAAAGGATT
>JBAXQC010000130.1:0-3297 GCA_037131955.1 Bacteroidota bacterium | reverse complement strand
ATAACTTTAAAAAAAATCTTCTTTCCATATGATTGCTTCATTTTTTTTAAGGCCTTAACAAATCATTTATTTAGACACCTATCTTGAACTCCGGGGTAAAACCAATGCAGACTTATTGTTGTTGAAATAAGCTATCCTTCGATTAGACATTATTGCTTTATAAATTGCTTACTAAAAATCAGTCCACTCAGATCAAATACTTTTACAACATAAATACCCGACACTAAAGTAGATACATTTATACTCATATAATTTGACTGAGCACTAACCGATGGGCTAATCAATGCAACCCTTTGACCATTCAAAGTAGATAATTCTACATATAAAGTACTTTGGGTAATTGGCTTTTCAAGATATAAGATATTTTTTGTGGGATTTGGCCACATACTATACACCTTATTTGTAACCACAATTGGTTCAATAACTGTTGGTAAAGCATTTCTATAAACAGTGTCCTGAAAACCAGTTGTATTGTTCAAAATATATAAACTACCATCAAGATTTTGCAATACTATATCTGGTATGCCATCACCATTTAAATCAGATAATTTTATTGAATTAATATTGGTTGAATTGGGCGAATAACTCAAATGAATGGGATTAGAAAATTTAAACTCTGATGCTGTAGATCGATTGATGAAAACACTGATGGCATTGGTATCTGACCGAGCAAAAATTAAATCAGGAAGTTGGTCACTATTTAAATCGGCTACTTCAAAAACCCTAACCCCTTTTAGTACAGAGTCAAAAAATAATTCCTTTTGATTACCTATTCCAACTGTATCGATTGTGCTTAAATTTTGAAATATGGTTAAAGAATGAACTCGAGATGGGCCTGGAGTTGTAACACCTAATTTTTGTAAAATCGTATCTACTAATCCAAAAGACATAAAACCAATTTCTTGCTTTCCATCATTATTAAAATCGACAACTTTAATACCTAACCTAGAAGTGGTGAATCTTGAAGTATAAAATCTTGGTACAACTTGGTTTAGACTATTACTATTAGATTTATTTTGAAAAACTTCAAATGAGGCTTTATAGTCTGTCAAAGCAACATCTTTAAACAACTCAGGCCTTCCATCATCATTAAAATCAATTGCATTAAGTCCAATATAAATATTAGCAGGAGCGTAGTTAATACTAGATTTAATTGACAACAGATTTCCAGAATACTGTAGTCTTCCATTTGTAAAGAATGCATTCAATATATTAGGTGACCCAATAACCGGTTTATCTGGCATCAATAAAAAATCAGGTTTGCCGTCTTTATTAAAATCTTTAATTGTCAATATTGATGGTCTGTAAGCATCTATATCAAAATTGCATGTAATGTTTGCTGGAAGAAATTGAATTTTACCTGAAGTACTCTGGTTTTTTAAAAATCCAAGAAATACATAATTAAAAGATCTAGAAAGAATTGCTGAACCAATTAAACAAATATCTTTTGAACCGTCTCCATCAAAATCTGTAGATTTTACATCCAAGTAATTGTAAATATCAATTGGTCTTCCAGGAACTAATTGATCCGCAATAAATAAACTTGGTAAATCAATCACATAACGATTGGTGTCTAAAATAAATTGGTTCCCATTGCTTATATTCCTTCGAATAATTATTTGTTTTTTATTTAATGCATAATGCACAAGGTCTACTCTCCCATCTCTATCAATATCAATAAACTCATTACTAGCATTTCCGTCAGTAATTGGATCTGTTAATTTAACTGCAGCTCCAAATTGAATGGTGTCAGTTGCATTTATCTTTCTAAATAAAGTAGAAAAGATTCTATTACTTTCACCAGTTAGCCCATTATTTGTTACAGAAACAATTCCATTGCATGCCCCCTGAGGAACAACAATACTTAGTTGGGTTGATGATGCCGACAAAACGGTTGCTTGTACAGAACCAATCCAAACAAGATTCTTCGTTTTATCCGTATTAAATCCAGTGCCGTTGATAGTGATAGTAGAGCCAATTGTTGCAGCCCTTGGAGAAAAAGAGATGATTAAAGGCTGGGCGTTTGAGTATAAACTAATGAATAAAAATAGAATTATATAGATTTTTCTAAGAGGCATTCTTGGATATTTTCATGTTAAATATATGAAGATTCTCATCAAATTCTTTCAATGCTAAAGCGCTTGCCTTACTTTTTTTCTATATGTTTCTCCATCCATTTCACTTCTGGTAATTTCATACGAAAATGGAACTGGTGGATTTATATTCAAAATTAAACGATATGGAAACCTTGCTAAAAATGTAGTACTATCTACTTGAGTCCATCGCATAAAGTTATTAGAGAGAATATCTTTTAGGAAAATCGTATAACAAGAGTCACAACTTAATGTAACAACTTCTTTATTGCATTTTCCATTCTTATCAAAGTATAAAAAATAGTCTAGATTTTGAGAACTAGAATCACGGATAAAATAAGCTAATGAATTAGCTGTTTCATTGATAATTATGTTGACTTTACTTTTAGACTTAATTTTTTCTAATTTTTCTCTGGATTTTGCTTTTGATAAGTCAATATAGTATTGAGAAAAAGAAATATGACTTAGCGCTAAGAAAAAAAAGACAAATATTTTTTTTGGCATATTTAAATATTGATGCATAAAATATTTGTCTAGTTTATTATGCTTGTTAAATATATGTTATGCAATAAAAACTTTGATATTAATTATTTAAAATTATCGGCTCCGCTGCACTTCGAGAACTCTTAAATGGTTAATTATTATAAAGCCTGAATAGCCCGAACACTGTAAAAGAAGTTTTTACCAGTTTTGCCTTCATTACCTGTGAGGAAATCCATGTAATAAGTCAAGACCCAGTCTTGATCCTCGGTAGAACTCCAATAGAAATTGTTGTTATTATTGCTTCTATTCTCAAAACCTCCAATTTTATCTCTATTATTAAATAAAGTATTCAATTCATTTCTGTTCGGTAATCTCCAATCTTTTCCAAGTGAAGCACATGCGGTTTTAGCATTATCCCAATTCATCCTATATGGAAAATCATTTTGTGCAACCATTAGTTTTCCAATTATAATAGGTTTCCCAATTATTGAGGCTGAATCTAACCCTTGCCCCACACCCATATAATAGGCTAATAAAAATGGAATAACTAATAACTTTTTCATATTGATTAATTCTTTGATCTATTGAAATTAATAAATTTTATTTAACCCTTTTTTAAAATGAGTAGGGGAATTGTCGGCTTCGCTACGCTACGCCGACTTTCCTTGGGGTGGGGCTTTACACGAACCCCTACGGCTTCGCCGTTGTGGTTTTTTCGTGT
>JBAXQC010000129.1:0-3395 GCA_037131955.1 Bacteroidota bacterium | reverse complement strand
CAAAACGTTATCAGAAACCCTGACTCGACACACACAACACCATAAAGACAATTACAATCTTAAGATATGTAAACGACAAGACACATAAATTTGACCATAATTCACTATCCACCGCTAAGAAAAATAAAAAAACCAACCGCACAAAAAAAATTATCCAACCGCAAATTGCACACATTTGCCTTTGCCTGCCAATGCTTAATTCAACCCAATGGCAAAGCCAAAAGAGTGCAAAAACCACCGCCCTAAAAGTTGCTTCGTAATATATTTTGGAATTTTAAATATCTCTAATTCCAAATTTTAAAAAATATTACAATTTATTTATCGACAAAATCAAAAGCTTAACATAGGAAAGTTTGCAAATCAAAAACCTTATTTTAGCTTTGATTAACTTTTTAAAATATATTTTATGAAATCACTGCCATTTCCAAGAGAAAATATCAAAACAATAAAATTTAAAATTTTATTGTTTTTTGTAATTAGTTTGGTGCTTAAACTTAATGTTTTTGCCATTGCCAAGCAATAACTGGAATAGATTTTTAGAAATAATGTTGGATAATTCTCCACTTTCTCCTAGGGTAATTAGTCTTTTAGATTCCGCTCAAATGCCAAATGCAGTAGCAGAGGCAATTGCACAGGCGCAAACAGGTACAAGTGCTATGCAAGAATTGCAAAGCAAAATAAAACAAGCACAATTTGAATCTGATTATTTTTTGGGTGAACTTTTAATTGCCAGCATAGATTCTGCAAACACGAGCGGTGTTTATTCGCTTCTTAAGCAAGACAAAGGCGTGTATGCAAATCTTTTAGGAATGTTTTATTTTACCGGTCTTCAATACCAAGAGTTTTCAAGAAATTTACAAAAACAAATAGACAGTTTGTTTTTATTTAACAGAAATGATAAAAACATATTAGACTATACTGCAATAAAAAACATGCTCCAATTGCAAGTGTTTTTTAATGATGCCGAAGGTATTCCAAGAATAAATCAAAAGATGTATCATGACATAAAAGGAAACAACAATTTGCAAGGAACATTTGCTGCTGTAGTATTAGAAACTTCAGGCAAAGAAGAGTACTTTTTTAATCCTCCAAGTTTTAATTCCAACAACGCCTACAGAACTGCTGGCAACACTCAAAGCCAAGAGGAAACAAAAGAAGATATTGCTAAAACATCTTCAATAACAGAAAACTTTAAAATTTACCCCAATCCAACAAATTCTTCTATTACAATAGAACTAGAAAATTTCGATAAAAACACTTCTTATGAATTAATAGAAATAACAGGCAAATTATTAGAGACAGGGAAATTTTATTCTGCATTAAATACCATTAATCTATTTCAATACAACAATGGAATTTACTTTTTAAAAACAAATTTTTCTAATCAACAAACTAGAATTAGCAAAATAATTGTTTCTAAATAATTGTTGTTTATGAAACTAGTGTTTTATATCATAATCATCACTTTGTGTTCTGCTTTTTATTTAAATAGTAAAGCGCAACAAGTATATTTTAATGAGCAATATCCAAATAGCAGTTTAATTGGTTTCACATCTGAAAAATATATTAACGACACTATTTATTGCATGGGATATTTTAATGACAATAGCAGAGGGTGTAGATTATTTTGCAAGTTTGATAAAGAAGGTAATATGATATTTATTAAAACAATATTAAAAAAAAACAATACTTCTTATCTAAGCGGAGGAAGCCCCACTGATTTTGTAGAATTAAATAAAAACTTTTATTATGGTTGTTATGGCGAAAGAACAGATTCTATTGTAAATAATGAGAATTTTTCAAATGCTTTACTTATAAAATTAAATGAAAAAGGAGATACAGTTTTAATTAAAGAATTTTCAAGTTTCAATTCTTATAGACAGGGATTTAATTCTATTTTTTTTAATAAAAATACAAATTCTTTAGTTGTTTTAGGTTCTCTAACAAAACTCGATTCACTCAATCAACGCCAAGTAAAAGTTTACATTGCCAATATGGATACTTTGGGCAATATTATTTGGGAGCACGAATACGGCTTCAATAATCAAATTACAAATACACCTCAAATAATACCTTCTGACGACGGAGGGTATTATATTCCTGGTTCTGTAGATGATACAGCCGCAGGTATTCAGTATGATTATTATTTGCTCAAAATTGATTCTGTTGGTAATGTAGTTTATCAAAGACAATGGGGTGTAAATGATAAATATGAAGGATTAAATGGAATTTATACTGCAGAAAGTGGAAATGTTATTGGAACAGGATCAGAGGCAACAACAGGTTTTTATTATTATAAACGTCCTTTTCTATGCAAGTTTAATTCAACAGGAATAATGACAGAAAGAAGGTATTTGTTTAATAGCGAAGGAGAATCGAGTTTGTATAAAATTTTCAAACACCAAAATCATTTCCTTACATTATGCTTTTATCAACCTAATATTGATTTATATAGAAAAATTGCTTTTGTAGAATTTGGCGAAAATTTAGACAGTATAAACACAACTATTTTCGATTTTAATGGTAATCAAAACATTTATGATATAATTCAATTACCCGATAAAGGTTATTTATTGGGTGGTTTTTTTAAAAATCCAGGGCAAACACCCTTTCAAAATGCTTGGTTAATGAGAATAGACAGTAATTTATGTGCCAACACAGCATGCATTCCAGTAGGTATAGAAGAGCTTTACCAAACTTTTGGGCAAAAAACAAATATTAATGTTTACCCAAACCCAGCAACTAACGTTCTAAACATAGTGCTTCCTAATTCTAGCAATTATGCAAGTTTTGAATTTATAGAAATAACAGGAAAAGTTATATTGCACGGGCAATTAAATAATTCACTAAATTCAATAGATATAAATCAATACTGCAAAGGAATATATTTCTTAAAAGTTAAAATTTCTGAACAAGAAATTATTACAAAAAAAATAATCATTTCCAAGTAATTATTATGCTACAAAATATCTTAATTATTAGATGAAAGTTTATCCTTTTTTTATTAAAAAGACCAAATAATCGAGTTAATATTAAGACGACAAACAAAAATATAAAATCAACATAAAATATTAAAACTTATAAAAAAGAATCCCACCCGCAATTAAAGCACATTTGCATTTTTTCAGCCCACCATCCGCAACAAAAAAAGCAAAAGAGCTTTATTTTTAGCTGCCCAACAAAATTTTTTTTCTCCCCTCTTTTTTTATTTTTTTATCAACGCAAAAAAGCATATAAAACACAAATATGACATCAAAACAAACATACCCCGACAGAAGGGCATCTGATAACAGCACATTGGCAATAGGCGGCGTTCCGTCTCCGCTTTACAGTTTTGTGATAGCCGAAAGTTCAGTTCTCCGAACTAACTTTTGTGCTGAAAAGCCCGCCCATCG
>JBAXQC010000128.1:0-3533 GCA_037131955.1 Bacteroidota bacterium | reverse complement strand
AAAGAAATAGAAAACCAAGAAGTAGATATTTTTGAAATGCAAAAAATACAAATGAAAAAAATTGAAGAATTGACTTTGTATTTAATTGAATTGAAAAAGGAAAATGACGAAATGAAGTTAATTTTAAATTCAAAAAAATGAGAACCTCAATACTGTTAATTGCTTTATTTTTGGGTACGATAATAACTTCATGTAAAAAAACAAAATTCCCCAGTACAATAAAAATTGTTTTGATTGATACTTTAACGGGTTTGCCAATTCCAAACATTCAGTTAAATATTTCGCAAGTACAAAATCCCATTTTTACTGACAAGGAGACCTACAAGCCCAATGGCTTATTCACTCTAAGGAAACCTAAACGCTTCACCTCTACTGCTTACACCAACCAAAATGGGTATTGTGAGTTTGAATTGGAAAAAAATAGGATGGAGTATGTTTCTATTTGGGCTTATCATTTAAACAAAAGTGAAACCGAACTTGGTTATTTCGATAAGTATATACCACTAAGTGAAATAAACAGAAAAGATTTAAAAGACCACGTTTATAAAGCATACCTTTTTCCTCAAAAGCAAAATTTAGCCTACAGAGTGGTTCTAAAATTCCTAAACTCGCCAGGTTGGGGAGGATACTATTCTTCTGATAGTATTTATGTAACAAAATATAAGGGTGATTATCCTTTCACAAAAGAAAATATTGAGTTTGAGTTAAAAATAAAAAGAGGACAAAATCTAATTGATAGCTCTGAAGTATTTTACGAAAAAAACACACGAAATGTGTTAAGCGGTAACTTAGGTATAGGTTATGATGGTATAGCAAAGGGTAAGAGGTACATTAGTAAATGTGGTGCTTATAAAACCACCAAACTAGAGCCAGACAAATTAAACAGAGTAGTAATTGAATTTCCATAATATGAAAAAGATATACCTTCTTTTAATTATCAGTTTTAGTTTTTTTTCATGCAGAAAGGAAATTGTTGAGCCAGAAAAAGTGAAAAAAAACCAAGAGTATGTTTACGTAGAAATTGATGGTGAAAAATATTTAGTTGATTGCAAAAAATGGAGTTTTAATAAGAATACAATTGGTAACATTAATGACCATTATTCCGAAGTTACTGACAAAGTTCATTATAGTATTGAGTTTGAAAATACCAAACTAAAAAAGGGTCAATGCAAAGGAGATATAGATATTGCTTTTCATAAAACAATAGGAGTTCAATTACCACAATATCTAAGACTAACACTTAAATTAGATAAGGATGGACAAAGACCCATTTATCAAATTTATGCTGACTATGATTACAATGGTTTAGTAAATGACTTTCAAGATTTCAATTTCAATTTAATTAACTTTAATGAAAACTCTAAGGTTGTTGAGTTTCAATTTGAAGGGACTGCACTTAATCTTCAAGATAGTTTATTTCATAGAATGTTAATTAGAGCAAAAACAATTTTTAAATAAAAAAATATGAAAAATAAAATTTTTATACAGAATTATTTTCTAATATGAGGGTACTTTTAAAAATAGTATGTTTTTCTTTTTTGAGTTTTGCTTTTATTAGATGCAAAAAGGATATTAAAGAACCAACAAATTTTGGCAATGGTAAAACAAAACTTTGTATAAAAGTTGATGATACTGAATACTTGTTTGAAGATAAAAATTTTAATATTTATAAAAATACGAGAGGAGATTTTAAAATCATCAGTGCTAATTTTTTTGAAAATAGCTTTGGTATAAATTTGGAATGTAAGTTCAAATTACTATTCGATAAAAAAAATCGAGATAAATATTATTATTCTTTTTGTAACATTAAAATTGACCCCTATAATGTAATTGTAGGACAAGATTATTTTATTCCAAGTTTATTTAATATTAAAGGCAATTTTTATAATAATTCCGAAATGGAAATGCCAATAGGATTATATATTCAACACGATCCACCATATAATTCTCCTTCCAACCTTACATACACAACTGACACAATTTTTAAATTACTTAACTATAATTTTAATAAAAAGGAATTAGGTTTTGAGTATAATGCCATTTTTAGAAATAGCAACGATACCAGTAAAAATATGTCTAAGCATAATTTAAAACTAACATTAAATTTTAAAGATGAAAATTAAAATTTTATTTCAGTTAATTTTCTTTAGTATAGCTCTTGGGAGTTGTAAAAAGGATATTAAAGAGCCATCTAATTTTGGCAGTGGAAAAACAAAAATTTATTTTAAGGTTGATGATACTGAATACTTGTTTGAAGATAAAAATTTTAATATTTATAAAAATACGAGATCAGATATATACATTTCAGAAGTTCAAATTGACCCAAGTACTTTTGGAATATATATTGAGTTTAAGTTCAAGAATTATTTCAAAAACAGGAAAATAGAATCTTACTATTACACTTATGGTTATATTAATATTGACCCCGAAGGAATTTGGCTTTCAGAAAAAGAATATGTTCCAAACTATTTTTTAATTAGAGGAGATTTTTACGATGGTTCAATGATGCCAATTGATTGTAGAATATCCCATGAAAAAAATCAATCATCAAACATTTCTGCTTCATCGGATTCTTTATTTCTTGTAAACTACTACAATTTTGTTAAAAAGAAATTTGCAATTGAATACAATGGCTTATTTGAAGACCGAAATGACAAAAAAATACCAAGATTAAAACATACCATTAAATTAATTATACAGTATGAAAAATAGTCAATCAAAATTATTAATTTTATTAGTATTACTATTCAACTCATTTCATTCTTTTTCACAAGTTAATGAGCTTACCTTTCGCTACAAAAAATACGTTAAGTATGATTTTTTAATTGAAATAGAAGCAGATAGTAGAATTTTCTACCCCGATTTCGATTATCGTTCTGAAACTAGCCAAAATTCATATAATCCATATGCCAAATTAAAATTATTTATAAAATATGGTTGTGGCAATCGTAAACTGACAAAGCCATTTGTTTTTGTGGAAGGTGTTTCATTTGATAAAAAATCCATAAGAGAGGGAGAATATGGGTTATGGGATTATTTTCAAATGAATGGAACCGATAATGTAGTTTCAGGGAGTGGCCTTTTGGAAGAAGTTAGAAATGAAAATAGGATTCCTCCATCAAGTTATGCTAATGGAACTTCAACCAATCATACCGTTGGCTATTCCACATTTAATTGGGCTACTCTTGTTACAGGAGTGGATGCAGAAGGTGTGGAAGACGGAGAACCATTGCAGGTTCAAAAATCACCAGAGTTATTGCAAAAGCTTTACGAAAATGGCTTTGATATTGTATTTGTAGATTTTGAAAGTGGCCAGCAATACATGGAGAACAATGGTTTTGCATTATCCAAAGCACTTACGTTAATTAAGGATAGTTTAGATAATAATGAAAGCCCAGAAAAATTGGTGGTGTGTGGTGCAAGCATGGGTGGCCTTGTAAGCCGTTTTGCTATTAGAGATTTAGAGTTGAATGGAGCAGATAAATACAAAACATGTGTAGGAAAGTTCATCAGTTTTGATGCCCCACAAATGG
>JBAXQC010000127.1:0-3551 GCA_037131955.1 Bacteroidota bacterium | reverse complement strand
ATTAAATCTTCTTTAATATTGCTCCAGCTTTTTCTAACGTTTCTTTGTCTTTGGCAAAGCAAAATCTAAGCACATTATGATCAGTTGGTTTGTGATAAAAAACAGAAACTGGTATTGACGCAATTTTATTTTCAATGGTAAATTTTTTTGCAATTTCTGTGTCTTTTTCTTCTGAAATTTTATTGTATTTTAGTAGTTGAAAATATGTTCCACTGCAGGGTAATGGTTCAAATCTAGAGCCTTTAATTTGTTGCAAAAAATAATCTCTTTTCTCTTGATAAAACTTTCCAAGGCCAAGATATTCCTCTTTTAATTGCAAGAAATCTGCATAAGCATATTGTATAGGAGTGTTTACCGAAAAAACTAAAAATTGGTGGACTTTTCTAAACTCAATCATCAATTTTTCGGGTGCAACAACATATCCAATTTTCCATCCTGTGGTGTGAAATGTTTTTCCAAAGGATGAAACAATAACGCTCCGTTCGGCAAGCTTTGGATAGCGAGCAACACTTTGATGTTCAAATTTATCGAAGATGATATGTTCGTACACCTCATCACTTAAAATAATGATATCAGTATTTTTTACAATCTTCTCTAATTTAGCCATGTCGGCAGCTGTAAAAATACTGCCAGTTGGATTGTTTGGCGTATTGATAATTATCATTTTTGTTTGCCTTTTTACCAACTTTTTCACTTCATCCCAATCTACTTTATAATTTGGGAATTTTAGTTGAGCATAAACTGCTTTTCCTCCGTTTAGTTCAATTGCAGGAACATAACAGTCATACGCTGGCTCAAAAACAATTACTTCGTCGCCTTCATTTATTAATGCCGAAATGGCTGTATATATTGCTTGAGTTGCTCCTGCAGTAACGGTAATTTCTGTTTCGGGATTATATTTTGTAGAATAAAGTTCTTCTGTTTTTTTTGCAATAGCTTCTCTCAAAGCCAATATTCCTGGCATTGGTGCATATTGATTTTTTTTATCTTGAATGTATTTGTTTACTAGTTCTTTTAGATGTGTATTGCAATCAAAGCTAGGGAACCCTTGCGATAAATTTAGTGCATTTTGTTCGTTGGCTAAGGCCGACATAACAGAAAATATTGAAGTTCCGGATTTTGGTAATTTAGAAGAAATTGAAAGAGGGCTATCCATTAAAATAAATTAGTAATTGTGCTTACTATAAAATGGTAAGCGGATAAAAAAACTGGTGAATAATAAGGATAATTATTCCTGCAATAATTCTATAATATCCAAAGAGTTTAAATCCGTTTTTATTTAAAAAAGTAATAAAAGTTTTAATGGCTATTATGGCTACAATAAATGCTACAAGGTTTCCTACTAGTAATAAATTTATCTCTTCTTTTGAGATATTACCGTTTGCTTTAAAGTATTTTAAAAGCTTGTAGGCTGTGGCTGCAAACATAGTAGGTACGGCCAAAAAGAAAGAAAACTCTGCGGCAGATTTTCTGTTTAAACCTTGTGTAATTCCACCAATTATTGTTGCTGCAGATCTTGATACGCCGGGAATTAACGCAATGCACTGAAACAATCCTATATTAAAAGCTCCTAAATTTGAGGGTTCTTGTGTAGAACTATTTTCCTTGTTGTTCATCCACTTGTCTATAAGTAAAAAAACAATTCCTCCTAAAACCAGCATTATTGCAACAGTAATAGGATTTTCTAATAATGCATCTATATAGTCGTTTAAAAGTTTGCCAAAAACGGCAGCAGGGATAAATGCAATAAATAGCTTAATATAAAAAGGAATGCCTACTAAAAATTTTTTCCAGTATAAAACAAGAACAGATAAAATGGCACCTAATTGAATAGCAACCGTGAACAATTTTGTAAAATCGTCATTTGCTATTTTCATAAACGAAGATGCCAACACCATGTGGCCGGTAGAAGATACAGGTAAAAACTCCGTTAATCCTTCAATTACGGCCAGTACAATTGCTTCTAGGTAATTCACTTATTAGTTATTGTCTTTGTAGAAAATAGCAAAAATTTCTATTACCAAACCAATCAATATTAAAATTGGCGCAAGTGTGAGTCTTCTAAAATCAAAAATTTCGGGATAGTATTTTGTAGGATCATCTCCATTGCCACCGGTCATTAAAAAATAGCCAAGAAAAATTACAAGCAAGCCTACAATCATTATTTGATAATTCTTTTTTGTAAACACAAATGTGTCGTTTCCTTCTTTTAATAGCGGTTTTTCGGTTGATTTTTTTGTCATTTTTTAGTTTGAATAAAGTTGATCTAAGTCGTATTTTAAAAATTTTCTAACTACAAATAAAGTAGAAATTAATGATACAAACATACCAGAAACTATCATTGCTATGGAAAGCAGTGACCAATTAAAAAAATTATCTAACGATTTTATTCCTGGAATATTTTCTCGTGCAATAAAAATAAGTAGTAATAATAATACTACACTTGCTATTCCTCCTAAAAGGCCGTTTATGGAAGAATTTATTAAAAATGGTTTTCTAATGTATTTAGAAGTTGAACCAACTAATTGTAATGTTTTAATTGTAAATCGTTGCGAATAAATAGAAAGTCTAATAGATTGATGTATTAAAGAAAATACAATGATTAAAAGCAATACAATAAGTGTGATAAAGGCCACAGAAATTTTTGAGTTCATTTTTTCTAGCCCTTCTAACAAGTTGTCTTGCACTTTTATTTCTTTTATTAGCGGATTTGATTTTAGTTTATTAACCAATTGTCCAATATTATCAGCGTTGGCGTAATCAGAGTAAATAAAAACTTCGGCCATTGGCAAAAGAGGATTGTATCCAATTACAGATACAAAGTCCTCGCCAAGCTCTTGTTTAAGTTGTTCGGCAGCTTTTTGTGCGGATATAAAATTTACTTTTTTTACAATCTTTTCGTTTTTAATTTGCTCTTCAATAGAAATCATTTGGGCATAACCGCTCCCTTCTTTTAGCACTAAAGTAATGGCCAAATTCTCTTTTATGTTTTTGGATAATGTTTTGGTATAAATCATTAAAGTAGCAAACACGCCAGCTAGCAAAAGCACTAAAGCTATGCTAATGATAACAGAGAATTTGCTTATTTTAATTGATTTCATTGGTTGCAAATGTAAGTTTTTATGCTAAAACTTTAGGTAATAAAATCTAAATTATTTGTTTTTGTAAACTATGTCCACAAGGATAGAAGTGGAATCGCACAGCTCAAAGAAAACGGTTCTTAGTTTCTTATTGTCTAATTCATTTTCTATTTTATACACTGGGCATGGTTTTTTATGAACTTCACTTTCACTAAACTTTACGTCACCATTGTTTAGAAGTTCTTTAATTTCATCAGTAGAAATATTGTTTTCTCTTATTTTTTTTGATGCAACAATTGAGGCTTCCGAAGGATATTTTAAGAGTTTGCCAATAACAACTTCTTGAGGAGATTTGTAAATATTTCTACCTTTAAAAACAGAAAAATACATCACTATGGAGCCAATAACTACTCCTACAATAAATAATTTTAATCGTCTTGGGAAGTCTTTTTTATCTTCTATAAATTCCAT
>JBAXQC010000126.1:0-3553 GCA_037131955.1 Bacteroidota bacterium | reverse complement strand
GGACACCAACCGAGCGGGAACGTCATTGCTGAAAATTTTTTTTAAACGTCATTGCTGAATTTTTTTTAAAACGTCATTGCGGAAATTTGAGGCACGAAAATTATCCGCAATCCAATAGTTTAGAACTCCTAAACTAGGTTAGTCTTTGCAACCAATCAAATAAAACTCTTTGCGGTTGGTGGCATCCGCCGAGGTGGACACCAACTGAGTGGGAAAAAATAATTTTAGTACTAAAATTATTTTTTCAAAAACGAATCAAGTCCCCCTTATGCTGATGTAATGGCGAAAGCGAAGGGGGTAAGGGGGATGAAAAAGAAATTCTTATTTTTGATTACACCAACAAGGGCTGAACTTACAAACTAGTTTGCTAATAAATTTTGGAGCAAGAAGCCTTCAATTTAAAAGAGTATTCAACAAATCTTGGCAATCCTAAAATCCTAAAAATCTTTGTTCAGACAATGGGTGAATTTATATGGAAGTAATGAGTGAATGTGTATATTTGTTTAACTAAATTTTAGTGAATGCTGTATAATTACAATCCGCCGCGGCGGAAAAATAGAAATAACAATTACGAAGTTGGTACAAATGGCTTTTCGTCAACCATAGCCACCAATAACGTACCCGAAGAAAACCTTAAAAAGCTTAACTGCTAGATCAGTGGTTTTTTATTGATGCAAAAAGACCTAGTATTTAATGAGTAAAGCAGAAACAAAATGAATAACTCTCAGAAAAAAGCAACTTCGATTAGACTTTTTGAAGAAAAAAAAGTAAGATCAATTTGGAGTGAAGAAAATGAAAAATGGTTTTTTTCAGTTATTGATATTGTAGCAGTTTTAACACATCAATTAGAGTATAAAAAAGCACAAAGCTATTGGACAACTCTAAAAGGAAGGCTTAAAAAAGAAGGGAGTGAGATTGTCACAAGATGTGACAAACTTAAATTAGAAGCCAATGATGGCAAGAAATACTTAACAGATGTTGCCGATACTGAGACAATTTTTAGACTAGTTCAATCTATTCCTTCGCCCAAAGCAGAACCATTTAAACTTTGGATAGCAAAAGTTGCAAGAGAAAGAATAGATGAAATTGAAGACCCAGAAATTGGTATAGATCGTTTAATGGAAACATACCAAAAAAAAGGATACAGTAATGATTGGATAAATCAAAGACTAAAAAGTATAGAAGTTAGAAAAGAATTAACAAACGAATGGGAAGAAAGAGGAGTAAAAAAAGGACAAGAATTTGCTATTCTAACAGATGAAATAACTAAGGCTTGGAGCGGACTTTCTGTAAAACAGTACAAGAATTACAAAAATCTCAAAAAGCAAAATTTAAGGGATAATATGACCAATTTAGAATTGGTATTGAACATGCTTGCCGAAGCAACTACCACTGAAATTAGTAAAGAAAAGAAGCCAAAAACATTTTCTCAAAACAAAACCATTGCAAAACAAGGAGGAACTATTGCCGGAAATACCAGAAAAGAAATTGAAGCAAAAACCGGGAAAAGAGTGGTGAGTAAATTATCTGCCGAAAAATTAATTGAAAATAAAAAATAGAATACTTATGTTACCAAAAGCATCTTCAAATACAGGCTACAATTTGCAAAATTTAAATGCACAAGCCATGGAGAATTTAGCTTGGGAATGTCCGTTAGCAAAAGGCCCTGCGGTTTTTACTGCAAGGGTGTTGATGAATAAGCTCAATACCGATTTTATCCGCTATTGCAATGCTTGCGAAACACTTGCCCCAAACACTGGAAACAACCAAAGGACAGGCGTAATAAAACCCAAGCCCTACCAATACGACGAAACGGAAGCATACGATTTGGATAAATTAGCAGAAGAAAAACCTACAAATACTAAACAATTTTTAGGTGTTAATTTGTATCCCAATCCAAGTAACGGAACAGTAAATTTTGAATTTAAGGATACCACAGCAATTACATCCATAGAAATTTACAATTCTCTTGGAGCATTGGTTTGGGTAGAAAATGTTAATGGAAACAATAACCTAGTCCAGATAAATGCCAACGAACTAGCTAATGGTTTTTACTTAGCAAAAATTGTATCAAACAAAGGCTTTGAAACCAAATCATTTACATTAAAAAAATAATGCAAATTCTTTTTAAGCACAGTAAGGTTATTCTTACTGTGCTTTTTTTTAGTTTTTATTTTAAACCCTATGCACAGCAAAATTTAGTGATTAATGGTGGGTTTAATAAATTAGATACCTGTATTAATGGAGTTTTAGCACTGCAAAATTTTGATTATTGGGGCTGGTACACTTTTTCTAGCGCAGATATTTATACGCCATTTGATTCAAGTTCAAATTGCTTTTTATCTGGCTCATCTTTAATCCCACAAAACTATTTAGGCTTTCAATACCCCCATACTGGCAACAATTATGCCGGGGTTCAAACATTAACTGCAGGGCCTGGTAGTGGCAGAGATTACATTACAGGTTTCTTTAAAGATTCTCTCAAACAAAATAAAAAACACTGTGTTTCTTTTTATGTTTCATTGGTTGATACTGATAACACTGCCTGCAATGATTTTGGTGCTGCATTTACAAACTATTTACCTACGGCAGGTTTTTTTCAAGGTTTGTTTAATATAACCCCACAAATTCAAAACAATCCATTCTTAATCCCATTAACCAGCCATATTAACTGGATGGAAATAAAGGGTAGTTTTGTGGCACAAGGCAATGAAAAGTACATAACACTTGGTAATTTTTTATCAAATGAAATGTCCGATACCACAAAATTAGCAACACCCATTTTGCCTCCAGGACATATAAATAACAACCAAAGCTATTACTATATAGACGATGTTTTAGTTTACGAACTAAAAGCATTAGACAACAAAGACACCTTGGTATGCAGGCAAGCCAATTTTAACCAAACGTTAAACGCTTTTTCTGGTTTTGATACCTACCAATGGAATACAGGAGATACCAGCAGAACACTAAACATTAGCAGCCCGGGCACTTATTGGGTAACTGCCACCAACTGGTGCGGCACCACTATAGATACTGTGGTAGTGCAAGAACTAGATACCACACTTTTTGCAAACATTTTGCCACCCAATATTTTTGTATGCCAAGAAAATTTACCCATAAGCATTGAACTTACACCCACCTTACAAAGTTATTTTTACAACCAAACCTGGAGCAACGGCGATACACTGGCGTTTACAAGCATAAACAACCCACAAACAATAACCGTTACTGCCAATTATATGTGCGGCATTGCAAAAGATACCATTAGCATTGCCACTTACCCCCAAGCCCAAGTAAACCTTGGCCAAGATACCACCCTTTGCATTGGGCAAACTTTAAACCTAAACGCAGGAAATTTTACAAGCTATTATTGGAACACACAAGACACCACGGCAAGCATTGTTGCCAAACAAAGCAATACCTATTTTGTGCAAGTGCAAGACAGCAACAACTGCACAGCAAAAGATTCTATAAACGTAACTTTTGAGCAAGCCTCGTATAATTTTTTACCACAAGATACCGCAGTGTATAAATGGCAATTGCCCATTAC
>JBAXQC010000125.1:0-3656 GCA_037131955.1 Bacteroidota bacterium | reverse complement strand
TAACGTTTTGCAGCTACAAGAAGTTGGCGATTTCGAAGACGAAAACTGTCTGCCAGCACTAAACTTGATACGAAGCATAAAGCTTCATTTAACCACTGAACCGCCAATTTCTTGTAGGTGCTGTTAGTGCCTAGTGCTTTTATGTCAGTCGGTTATTATTAATTTGTCTGTCGTAATTGTTTTGTTGTCTTGTGTTAAGTGGATAAAGTAAAGTCCCATTGGTAAATTGTCTCGGTGCAAAGTAACTGTCTGCCCTGAAATGTTTTTTATTTGTTTTACTTGCTGACCATGCAAATTGTAAACTATCAAGGTTGCGTCTTTGAAAACATTGTCTGTCTGTACGGTTGTCGTGGAAGAAAAAGGATTTGGGAAAATAAATACATCCTTTTCAGTATTGTTTTCATCTATACCTGTGGTCGAGCAGATATAGTTAGTGTTAATTAATATTTTAGAAGTATAAGGCTGTAAAGTAATACTGCCACAAACCACATTACTATCTAAATCCAAAAATTCAGTTGTCCCTAAACTAATTGTTACAACATTATCGGTTTGGTTCATAAACAGCGAATCGTAACTTGTCGGTAAAGTCCAGTTTACAAAACTACTTTTTGTGTTGGGGTCAAGTCCTGTTGCCTGCCATTGTGCGAATGTGTAATCGGTTGAAGGAGGCAAGAATGCATATTTCCCCGAATTATATGGCTGATAATAATAATTAGAATCAATAGTCCCATGATTATAGCCACCTGTATTATCTACCATACGAATAATGTAAGCGTTGGGATCCTTTGCAAATAGAACATTCTTTTTTACGGTCATACCAGTCATTGGAGTAGGTATTATCGGACTTCCGTTAAAATCAAGTAAATAATTCCCGCCATAAACAACATTGCCAATTACACTATTATTATTTGTTCCACTATTCAAGAAAATGCCCTTTTTACTTCTGTCATAGATTGTATTATCTTGTATAGTACAATTATTAGTACTAAAATCAAAATAGATGGCAGGTGTAATAAACGAACCAGAAGGTGTATTGGCTGTATTTCCATCACTTTTACTCACAAAATTATTTCTGAAAATATTATATTGTGAAGCTGCCCCAAAACTCTTCAAAGCAGCACCATCGTTATTTAAAAGCATTGCATTTTTAATGATATTACGTTCTATTAAATTCCTTTTTCCATCCATTGATATTCCACAATAACCTGCACTATCTATGTCGTTATGATGAATATGACAACTGTCAACGTATGCTCCTTTAACCGATGATAAGTTAATCTCCAAACCGATACCACTATTTCTAAAGCCACCATTATTTCTAAATATATTATGATGCACTTCCGCTCCAATACCACTTGCATTTAAATAAACAGCAAGTCCATCTATTTCTCTAAAATAACTGTTACTAATTTTAGCATATTTACCGAGAACCTCTACACCATATTTATATTGCCTTGCGAAATAGCAGTTATCAATAATAATATTTTGATTGTTTGAATTTAATATTCCAACCCCTGATTCGCTTTGTTTTTCAAATGCTATATTGGTAATATTTATATTTTCTACTCCCGCATTTAACAAAATACCATAACTACGAACAGATGCTTCACATAAAAAAGTGTTAGGATCTCCTGTTACTGTTTGGTAGTAAATTTTTTGAATGGATGCATCGTATTTCCATTCTTTACCTGTAGTTAAATAAGAAATATGGTCATATACAAAATAGCCATAATTTGCTGTTGGCACTCTAAGTGTTGGATTCAAGTAAGTAATTGAATTGCTTGTAGAAGATGTTATAGGACTTTTTTCCCAACACCACTGAGCTGTATGGACACAAACTTGAGATTGGTTTAATATTGTTGAGGAAATAATACTCAATCCTGCATCGTTCAATGTGCTATTTGTTGTCCCTGCATCTACTGTCAAATAAGGAGCACTTTCATCGGGGTATCGGGCAAGTATTTGTTCTTGGTTATTTACAAAAAAATTCACAATAGGTTGGCTAAAATTTGCCTGCCAATAAGTGCTGATAGATGTCCAGTTAAGTACAGAATCTGCGCCACTAATAATTGGTTTACTCCCAACTCCGTATGATGTAATTACAAAATTACTTGCGAGTGAAACAGTTATTTGCTCTCTAAAAATATCACCGCTTTTTAAAAATACAGTGTCTATTGGAGCTGATGTCGCTAATAAGGCATTCAAAGGAGCAAACGAATTCCATGGAGAGAGCATAGAACCACTACCGCTAACGGTAGCACTTGATGAAACATAATAATTTTGAGCTTGAGTCGCAAGTCCAAAAAATATAATGGTAACAATAGTTATTAAAATACTTTTCATAATTTATAGATTTTAAGTAGTATTTTGACTTGAAATTTATGGACAATATTTAATTTTTAATAATCTTTTCTGTTCTATTGTCTATACGAACTAAATATATTCCATTGCCGAATTTAGATAAGTCAATTGAAGTTGCAGATTGAATTATACTTGTAGCAATAACTCTTCCTAAAAAATCTATTATTTCTATATGATGTTCCTTTTCGTCATACATGTCAATATTTATTACTGAATTAAATGGATTAGGATAAATTGTATAATTCAAAGTCTTTGGGTTTTCGCTAATACCTGTTACGGTTTGTCCGCATAACCATTGACTATAATCATTTGGCGTTTGTTGCCAAACCGTGAAACTATCAATTTTTTCTGTTAGAGTAGTCCATTGAATTTTATTAGTCCCCCAAGAATTAATAGAGTCACAGATAGTCGATATTTTTTGAAATAACATTGGTCCGAAATGACTTTGATTAATAGTAATTGAATAAACATAAAATTTGTCCTGTGGTAACAATCCATTTTGGACACTATCTATAAAGTTTTTCAACGGAGTAATTATGTCCTGTGGATTTTCTGTTGAGTCAAGTGCAAGTATTGGCTGGCAGCCATTTCCAATGAACCAAACAGACCTGTTTGAGTTGGGATTATAAAAGTTATTTGTGGTGTCTGGTTTCCAAATTCCGTAGTCATTTAAGTCATTGTCATGAGGAGGAATACTGCCAGCTCCCCACATTGCATTACACTTCCATTTAACACTCGGATAGCTTATTCCTTGAATAGTGTCTTGATACTGAAACCAGTCAGGTAGAGTTGATGTTGTGGAGGAATAGATAAAACCACCAAGGGTTGTTGTTGGATTTGCTCCAAGTGAGTCAAGAATATGATACAAATCGGCAATTGTAGGATAGATAGTTTGTTTATTTCTAGGGTCAATTTCAATATTGTCATTATAAGGAGGTTGTTGCAATGTCCTAAAAATATTTGATGTAGCACCTTGAAAACTTAACGCTCCTTTTGCAAAACCGTCACATGTTTCTAAATTCCATTTTGCACCTTTACTGTCAATAATAGTAGCCAATTGTAAAACTTTTGGAACCATAACATTAAAGGGTAACAAGGTTTGTAAGTTATCCCCTGGTTCATTATGGGACACAACATTGATGTAAATTTTTGGAGCTTGAGCGAGTGCAAATCCAATTGAAAGCAGTAGTGCCAAAATAGTTGTCGTTGTTTTCATAGTTGTTTTTATTGGGTTATTATTTGTTTTTATTAATGTTGGCTAAATCTCTTTAAGTTTGTCTTTCAGATTTGACTTG
>JBAXQC010000124.1:0-3818 GCA_037131955.1 Bacteroidota bacterium | reverse complement strand
AGCTGCAAAACGTTAGCTGTAACCATATGAGACAGAATGTAACATGAAATACTTCTGCAAAAAACAAATAGAAAAAAATAATTTTGACGAACATAATATTCATAAAATCTTAAGTGAATAACTAAATATTTAATAATACATTTGCTTAAAACAATTGCAATGAACTTTAGCAGGGTATTCAAAATTATATTCTCATCAATTATTATCCTTTCAAATAATTCGATAGCGCAGGACACAATTAAAATTGATGAGAAACTATATAAATCAGGTTTTGTTGCAAGCCAGTATTATTATTTTGATACTGATTCTATTTCAACAATAGAATCTATAAAAACGAAAAAATTCTTGTTTAATAAGTATGTAAAAAAATCTGAAGGAGAGCGTAAAATTAGGGTGATTGGTGAAACTGAAGGTAAGAAAGCCTCACCTCAATACAATGAAAAGATAGGGCTAATTCCTGAAACTAAATTTGTTTGGGATAAAATCGTTATAAAAAACATTACTGAGCATCAAACAGATTTTGTACTTTTTGGTAACGGTTTAACTGAATATTATTTTAGTTCTGACAACCACAAATTTTACAAAGCCAACCATCCAATTTTAAAAACAGAATTAAATTTTTTACCTGCAAACCCTCAAATGATAAGTGTTTCATTATCCCCAGATGAAACAAAAATAATTGTTAGAAAGAGTGAACGGACTAAATGGTGGTTCAACGAAACAACAGGTAAAATTCAGGATGGTATACTTAGAATATTTCTTGATAACAAAAACAAAAATCTAAAAGAAAAATGGCAAGAAAAGGTTACTGACTCTATTCTAATGGGTAGTATTTTGATTTTGATTTTTTATAACCTTTTGATTTTCATTTCTCTGAAAAGAAAAATTTATGCTTATTATTTTTTGTATATCTTCTTTATTCTTTTTCCTTTTATTGACACTGAAATAAGTTACAAGATTTTTGGTAGCGCCATTAGCGAATTTTTTGGGGAGATTTCGATACCATTGGGGTTGGCATTTTATTCTTTGTTCATACTGGAATTTTTTTCTGATAGTCTGCTCAAATGGGTTAAATTAATTAAGCTCCATCTAAAAGTAGTATTTTCATTTATCCCCTTATATGTGATATTTTATTCGATACCTGAAAATTTTATTTCAGAATATAATAGTATTGAATCAATTGTGTTCTATTTTATGATTGGTGTTTATATTTATTCTGTTATTGTTTATCTTGTTATTTTTGTTAATTCTTTCATACAATTATACTATAGGAATAAAACTTCAATATACATCTTAGCAGGAAATTTTTCTATACTATTATGTTTAGGGATAACAATTTTTGCAGCAGTTAATGATGACTCAGATAATGACGGTTGGCTGCAATCAGTGGTATATGGCATATTTGCAGAAGCCTTAATTTTCTCTCTCGGTATTACCAACAAAGTAAATATTTTGCAAAAGGAAGTGGAAGCAGAGCAAAAAAAATCTATTGAAACTTTAGAAATAAAAGTTGAAGAAAGAACGCTTGAATTAAAAAAAGAAAAAGAAGTTGTAGAGTATCAAAAGCAAGAAATTCTCGATTCGATAGAATATGCTAAAAGAATACAGGCAACCATCTTACCATCACCCAAAGTAGTAAAACAATATTTAGATGATTCGTTTATTTTGTACTTACCTAAGGATATTGTTGCTGGAGACTTTTATTGGATGGAAAGTGTACAAAATGACAAATCGCCTATTATTCTTTTTGCGGCTTGCGATTGCACAGGTCATGGTGTGCCGGGTGCTTTGGTAAGCGTAGTTTGCCACAATGCCTTAAACCGCTCAGTTAAAGAATATGGTGCAACCGAACCCGCAGCTATCTTAGATAAAGTAGCAGAATTGGTATTGGATAATTTTAGCAATGATGATGATGTAAAAGATGGAATGGATGCTTCTTTATGTGCCTTAAATACAGAAACGGGAGAACTTAAATGGGCAGGTGCTAATAATCCTTTATGGATAGTTAGAAATAATGAGTTACTCGAATTTCAAGCAAACAAACAACCAATAGGAAAATTTGATGATAGAATGCCATATACAAATCATAACATCAAATTAATTAAGGGCGATACTTTGTATTTGTTTACAGATGGTTATTCTGACCAGTTTGGAGGAGAAAAAAATAGGAAACTAACCAAAGCGAAATTCAAAAATCTATTGATTAGTATTGCTTCAAAAGATATGAAGGAGCAAAGAGAAGAGTTACTCAACTTTCATATTAACTATAAAGGCAAGGAGGAACAAACGGATGATATATTAGTCATAGGCGTGAGGGTTTAGAGCAATGACAAAACAGAGTGCAAACATAAACGGAAGAATGGCTATAGCTAACAGCACATTATCCTCAATACGCCTGTGAAGTATATATTTTATTGGTACTTCAAGAATACAGATAAAAATTAGTACAACATAAGTACAACATTTCAGAAAACCCTTACTACACTGTAAATCCCTGCTTTATTCATTTGGGCTTGGCGGTTTAGTAATTGATACTCCTTTAACTTGCTGCAATTGCATGCTAATTGATGCACAAAAACATTGCGACTACCATTCTCGTATTGCACTTTTTTTTCAGTAAATTTTATGCAGTGTTGATACAAAACTTCGTAGTTAGGAATTATGGGTGAAGAATTATGAGTTGAAGGAATTGCGGCGTTTAATTGAGTTTCCTCATTTGCGTGATGGATGACAAACGTTTTAGCATTGGCGTTCAAATACAATTCAGCATCGGCGGGTTGAAGAGGTACTTGTACGTTCCGTTTTCAATATTACCTTTGTTGCATGTCGACAGGTTGAAGTTCCAAATCCGCCAATTCGCAAATCTGCAAAACGTTAGCACTAATACGTGTTTGATGTTTAAAAAAAAATTACTAACTTGCGACCATGTTAACAAAATTAGAAATAGAAAATAAACTGCAAGCAATTAAACCAGTTCTTGCCGACAAATTTCATGTGAGTTCTATTGGTTATTTTGGTTCATACTCCACTGGACAACAAAACGAACAAAGCGACCTTGACCTATTAGTTCAATTTTCTGAACCGGTTGGTTGGGAGTTTTTTACACTAGAACGTTTTTTAGAACAAACTATTGGACTTCGCGTAGATCTTGTTACTCGAAATTCCTTGAAAGAACAAATCAAAGAATCAATCCTTAAACAAGTTCAATATATTTGAAGCCAAGCGACAGAGACCCAATTTTATACTTATCTGACATTCTTCTTTCGATGGAAAGAGTGAAAGAATATATTGCTGGACTTGACTTTCAACACTTTAAGTGGGACTACAAAACGGTTGACGCAGTTATACGTAATTTTGAAATTATAGGCGAGGCAACAAAAAACTTGCCTAATGACCTAAAAGAAAAGTACCCTTCAATCCCTTGGGAGGAAATGTACCGTTTAAGAAACAGAATTAGCCATGAGTATTTTGGTGTTGACTATGAAATTATTTGGGATATAGCGACAAGACATTTACCTGTAAATTACGAAGACGTAAAGACTGTGTTAAAAGATTTACAACAGAAGCAATAGTAACGTACTAGTGCTAACAGCGGCTAAAAGAAATTGGCTGCTTTGTAGTTATAATGAAAATTTATTTTACATTTGAATTGTGGATTTCAGAAGGAGGTTTATAGTTCAAAAGCGCCAACTTCTTTTAGCCGCGGAACGTTACCTGCAAGCTTAGCAGACGACACAACCAACAATGACAATGACAAGAATTTACAAAATATTGACCTATTGTATTGCGACAGTTTGGATTGCAAACGGACTTTTTTG
>JBAXQC010000123.1:0-3901 GCA_037131955.1 Bacteroidota bacterium | reverse complement strand
TGTATCACCACTCTTTCTTTTTTCTCAACAAATTTTTCTCCCCAACGGCAGCAAAATAGAAAGATTCATCAATTTCAAATCAAATATTACTTCACCTCATACAGTAGATGTGTGGCTTCCCGAAGATTATTCTTCACAAAAAAAATATGCAGTAGTGTATATGCAAGATGGGCAAATGTTGTTTGACAGCAGCAATACATGGAACAAGCAAGAATGGAAAGTTGACGAAACCTTAAGCAAATTAAAAACCGAAAATAAAATTATTGATTGCATTGTGGTTGGAATTTATAACAGAGATGAATATAGGTATGCGGATTATTTTCCAGAAGATATTTTACAAAAACTTTCTGACGAACAACGGAATGAAATCCTTGATAAACAATTAAAAAATTCGCCCTCTGCTAACAATTATTTGCAGTTTATTGTAGAGGAGTTAAAACCATTTATAGACACTAAATATTCTACATATACAAACAAAGAACATACTTTAATTATGGGTTCCAGCATGGGAGCAATTATTTCATTGTATGCTGTGTGTAAATACCCTGAGGTGTTTGGTAAAGCGGCCTGTATTTCTGCTCATTGGCCAATGCTTTCGGCCAAGGTTTTTAACTTGAGTAATACCATAAATGTTGCGGAAGAATTTAGAAAATACCTAAGCGAAAAAATTGACGTTTCTAAGCATTCTGTTTTTTATTTTGACCACGGAGATAAAACCCTTGATAGTTTGTATGAACCTTATCAGCAAAAGGTAGATAGCTTGTTTATACAAAAAGGATTTAATGAAATAAATTTCGTTTCAAAAAAATTTCCGGGTGAAGACCATTCAGAAAAATCGTGGAGCAAGAGGTTGTATATTCCTTTTGAGTTTTTGCTAAGGAAAGAAAAATAACTTACAAATTTCCTGTTCTTCCGCCGTCTACCGGCATGTTTGTACCCGTTATATAAGATGAAGCAGGTGATGCAAAAAAAGCAACTGCTGCGGCAATTTCTGCTGGCTCGGCAAAACGTTGCATAGGAATTTCATTTATCATTTCTTCTGTTACTGCATCAACAGAATGGGCAGTTTTTTGTGCTTTGTTTTCAATTATACTCGAGAGTCTTCCTGTGAGCGTTGCACCCGGCAAAACATTGTTTACAGTTATTCCAAAAGGTGCCAATTCATTAGAAAGTGTTTTGCTCCAATTGGCAACAGCAGCTCTTATTGTATTGGAAACGCCAAGCCCTTTGAGTGGTATTTTTACGGAGGTTGAAATGATGTTTATTATTCTTCCATACTTACTTTCTTTCATTCCGGTAATTACTAAGCCTGCCAACAAATGATTACACAGCAAATGATTGGAAAATGCTTTTGTAAACTCTTCGGACTTTGCAGTAGAAATTGGTCCTGCCGGAGGTCCGCCAGAATTATTTATCAAAATATTTACGGTATTGTTTTTTAAATACTCTCTTATTTTATTTTCTAAGTCCTCAAGATTTTCAACATCCGCAACTATATAAGCATGCTTGCCATTACCTTTTAATTCGCTCAAGGTTTGTTTTAAGTTTTCTTCGTTTCTTGCCAAAATTACCACATTGGCGTTTAAAGAGGCTAATTCAATGGCACATGCTTTTCCTATTCCTTGGCTTGCTCCGTTTATAAGTGCAGTTTTATTGCTTAAATCTATGTTCATTTTATACTAGTTGGTCTTGTAATTTTTTGCTCATTCCTTTTACCACTTCAAGGTAAGAATGATTTATTAACTCGTAAATTTTTGTCAACGGTAAACTTCCGTCAATAGTTATGGTGTTCCACATTTTTTTGTTCATGTGATAGCCGGGTGTTATGGAGGAATATTCTTCTCTTAATTCAATTGCTTTTTCCGGGTCGCATTTTGCATTTATGGTCATAGGGTCGGAATCCAATGAAACCAGCAAAAACATTTTCCCTGCTACTTTAAAAACAAGCACACCATCACCAAACGGCATGGCTTCTTCCGTTAGTTTTTTATTTAAGCAATAGTCTCTTATTTGCTCTAAATCTAGCATCAAATAAATTTAGTTTGAGCTTTACCAATGGTGTCCATTGAATTAAGTTTTAAAAAAACGTTGGCCAAAACCCACACATCTAATTCGCAATATTCCACAATTTTTTTAAGGTTATTTTCCTCGTAATACACTTTGCCAACCATTGACCCGTCCATTTCTTTTTTAGAACTTTCGATGTTAAAAATGTTTGCCAATAAATCTAAAGAGGTGTAGTGTTTATAGTCGCCAAACTTCCAAAGCTCCATGGTATCGAGGTGTTTTACTTCCCAAGATTTTTTGTTTTGTAAGTCTAAAATTTTTGGAATTTTTAAACCGTTAATAAGTAATCTTCTGCAGATATAAGGAAAATCAAATTCCTTTCCATTGTGGGCGCAGAGCAGTGTATCTTTGTCGAACCCTTGAATAAGTTTTAGAAGTTTTGACAATAGATTTTTTTCATCCTTATCAGAAATACTTTTTATTCGCAACTCTCTTTGGCCTTTTTCTAGTGCAACATATCCAAAGCTAATGCAAATAATTTTGCCAAATTCGGCATAAATTCCTGCACGTTGATATGTGTCGGACAAGCTTATTTCACCTGACTTGTAGGCAGAATCAAATTTTGCTTTTTGCTCCCACAATTTTTTTTGTTCCTCGCTTAATAATTCAAACTCTTTTTGCTGAGGTACAGTCTCTATGTCTAAAAAAATTACTTTGTTTAGTTCGGAATCTGATAGTGTCATAAAAATTAATTATGCACTAAAGATAATGGATTTTTGAGATTTTTATAAGATTCTAAATCCATTTTTATGGAGCCCACCAAAATTTTTGCTTCTGCTCTTATTGGAATGTGGTTTAAATCGTCTGTAACATATACCGCCAAGTCTTCTTCGTGCTTAAATACCCTACCTTTTTGAATTAAAGGTCTAAATTTTAAGCAACGGATTTTGCCAAAAGTAGTTTTAATGGTTTCTTTTCCCACATATCTCATTTTCATTGGAAATATTTCGTTGTCCACGAAAGTTGGAATTTCAAACACTTGTCCTTTTTGTGCTTCAGAATAATCTATGTTTCTAGCAAAGTAAAATGCAGAGAGCATATCCTGAACCTGATTGGGCACAGAAAAAATTTTCCCTTCGCTGCTCACCGTATTTTGTGTGTGATTAAAATAATGGTTTTGGCTAATTTTATATCCTCCTTCGTCAACCCTTCTAATAAATAACAAAGGAGAGTGATTGGTTTTATCAATGTATGTTTCGTACCTGTCTCTTACCTTAAAAAACATATCAAAGGTGCTGTTGGAATATCCTTTACCAACGGCGTGATAAACATCTTTGTTTCCAATTTTTTTATCTTCGTTTTGAATTTCTATTTCGGCATAACCGGCATCAATAAAACCATAATGAACACGATAAACTAATTTTTCTCCTTCTATAAATGCAACATTTTTAAATTCATTTTGTGCAAATAGGCAGGTTGAAATGATTGAATAAAAAACAAAAGCCAGTATTTTTTTCATCTTATTAATTCTGATGAAGGTAGAAAATCAAAAAGCGTTCCAAAGGATTAAAATACAGTAAATACGGGGCGTGGCAAAGAGTTGTTTACTTCGTTTTTAGCTTAGTATAACACAAAAAACACAAGTCCATCCAATAAATCTATTTCTGTTTAAAGACTCTCATCAACTAACAATTTACTCAAAATACTCCTTCATTCTAGAAAAAAATCCTCTTTCTTTTTGGCTTGGATTAGGTTTAAAGTTTTCTGAATCTCTTAATTTTTCGAGCAGTTGTTTTTCTTCTTTGTTCAAAGTTTGCGGCGTCCAAACATTTACATTTACTAGCAAATCTCCTTTTTCGTATCCGTTTATATTGGGCAAACCTTTTCCTCTTAA
>JBAXQC010000122.1:0-4049 GCA_037131955.1 Bacteroidota bacterium | reverse complement strand
ACTCCCACTCGTCCTTGTTTGCAACGAGGACGTTCAAGATTTACGTTTGTAATACTTACCACTACTCATTTACTATAAGCACTAACACTATTGCCCAAAAACAATTTCTTAAAACATACCAGAATTTTGCAATCAATGGCATTTTACTTCTGCCTCTGCTCTTTATTTAAAAATTATTTTATTTAGAATAATCATTTCATCTAAATTTATCTGCTATACTTAGCTGTGTCTTTTATTTTTTTTGGTATGTTTGATAAAAAAAAGAACATGTCAACACTTTGCAAGCCATTATTAATAGTAACTAAAATTTAAGTTAACAAATTATTGGTTCATTAATATAAATTTAGTTTAATGCTAAACGAAAAACAAAATAAAATATGATAGTTGAAGAAAAGATTACAATTAATAAAAATAATTCAGCAGTCTGGACAGTCATCACAAACATTCGACACATAGAAAAAATAATCAGTGGAATAGAAAAGATTGAGATTCTATACGAACCTGAAAACAGTCTTGTAGGATTAAAATGGCGTGAGACTCGAATATATTTCGATAAACCATCAGCTATTGACAAGTGGATTACTGATGCTGTCGACAATAAATTTTACAAAACCAGAGCTGAAATGAACGGCTTTATTTTCTTAACAACAATGTCTATTTCTGAAAATGGCGACAATACAATATTAACAAGTTCACATGAAACTAAATCGCAAGGCATCATTGCAATAATAAAATCTCTCCCAATGATTTTTTTTAGAGGACTGTTGAAAAAGGCAATCTTGAAAGACCTAAATGATATTAAAAATGCGGTCGAAAATAAATAACAATCTTTATACATGACATAAAAATTTTTTATCGGGCAAAATAGTCCCAATTCAAAGGCACATCCGCTAATAAGGGTTTGGAAAAAGTGGCGCTTCAGTTTTTAAATCAAGCTTACTTCCTCAATCAAAGTTTTTGCTTTGCTTACAGTAAGGTTCTCCCAAATAACTATCTTCGCCAATATCAAAAACGTTATCGGTCAGCTCAAAACAGAAATCAATAAAAAAATAGAATGAATATAACAATCATAGGAGCCTCAGCCGGAATAGGATTAGAAACTGTAAAAAGAGGATTAATCAGAAAACATTCGATAACGACTCTTTCTAGATCTGAAATTGGAATAGAAGGGAAAAAATCGTTAAATAGGATACTTGGTGATGCAACTAATAAAGCTGACGTACTAAATTCAATTCAAAATGCAGATGCAATAATTGTAACATTGGGGACTGCTAAGAATATGAAAGCTACTAGTCTCTTTTCAGATTTTGCAAAATTAATTGTGGAAATAAATAGGGAAAACAAAATAGATATCCCATTTATTTTTGTTACAGGATTTGGAGCTGGAGAAAGTAAAAATTATGTTCCTTGGCTAGTAAAGCTATTTTTAAAATATCTTTTAAAAGACGTTTATGCCGACAAAACTAAAATGGAAGAAATCATCACTAATTCAGATATGAATTGGACAGTTGTAAGACCAGGAAGGCTATTAGATAAGGAATTGACAGAGAAATACCGTATTGAAAACAAGTTATACAAAGGTATTAATATAGGCGGAATTAATAGAGCCGATGTAGCGGACTTTTTAATAAAACAAGCTGAAAAACAAACTGAATTAAAAAAGTACATTGCTTTAGCTGAAAAATAGGATAAAATAAAAGCAGAATCGCTAACAACATCTGCAAGAACTTAACAAAGCGATATCATTTACGCCAATTAAAAAAAACATGTAAATAAATTGGCGGTTCCTTGCTCCGTAGGCACATTTGTGGGTATAAAAATTTGGTTCTCCGCATCAATTAGCCCCTTCGGATGTAGAAAACAGCCGCCCATCGCCAATCCATAAAACGTTATTCCCCAAATTAAGACAAATTCCAGGAAATTATGTAAGGCATAATAGTTGAAATGTAGGTTAAAAAATAAACAATGAAGAATAAAACACTAAAAGCAATTTCAGCTGTAACATCCTATTTGTTGTTAAAGTTGACTAAATCAAGCCTGGATCCATACACACGTTGCACGTTGGGTACAGCCGTTGGGTATGCAATAGTTGTTATATACGGAGACGAAAATCCTTTGGCGCTATACTTAGGAATAGGTGTACTAATTGTTAGTACATTGCAATTAATTGATATTGAAAAGGGAGGCCGATTAGTTAAAAACCAGTGCAATTTACCAGTTTATATATTCGGGGAAAACGGCGGTTTATCACTTCTGGAATTCGGTCAAGTTCCAAAAGATAACACAGTTGGCTTCGCACTCAAGGGATTGAAAGGTGTTTTTAAATTGACTGATGGTGTACATGCAAAAATAAACTCAAACAATTCAATTCAATATACTTCTGTACTAGGTCTATTTATTAATCAATATTTAAGGAATGGTGGTTATAAATCAAAACAATGGGTTGACCAACAGTCTGACCTTCGATGGAAAGAACTTTATAACAGGTCAATTTAAATACTGGGCATAACGGTATACAAGTGCCATAGCCTTGTCTCAGGCGCAATACAGGGCTGAGATTGCCACATCCTCCAAACCTTTTTTTTATTGGCACAATAGGGTTTTGTAAATTTAAATATTGCGGTAAGCCTAAAATAAGACAACAAAAAATTCAAATTGACGATAAAAAATATAATTTTGGCAGGTAATAAAACGGGGAAAGCTGAAAACCGATTAGTGTAGGCAACTAAAATAACAAACAATGAATAGATTTATGATTGACATCCATTTGCAGGGAATTGACGATGAAACAAGAATTAAATTATTACCTAGAGAGCAAGAAATAATAAAAGAATGGGAAGACAACGGTACACTTTTGGCCTCATACATCAAAAGTGAAACTGCTGGAATTTATCTGGTATTAATAGCAAATGACAAAGAGGATGCAGACAAAAAGCTATCTACATTGCCTTACTATCCATACATGAAAATAGAAATCATTGCACTACGATAAACAATACAAAAATAATAGAGCGATAGCTCAGACAGGGCATCTCTGTATTCGATCCGCCGCGGTGGAGTGAAATAGAACCGCTACTGCTACTCATTTACAATTAGCACTAAGCACTATTACTATAAAGCAATTACTTCCTCCAAACCAGCAATTCGCAAGCAATGGCATTTTACTTCTGCCGCTGCTTTTTATTTATGAATTAAATTATATTTAGAATAATCATTTCATCTAAATTTATCTGCTATACTTAGCTGTGTCTTTTATTTTTTTGGTATGTTTGATAAAAAAATAACATGTCAACACTTTGCAAGCCTTATTAATCTTAACTAAAATTTACCTTAACAAATAATTGGTTTGTAAATGTTAAAGTTATTTGCAAACTTTCAACTACATAATCAGGCAATTATAAAATGAAAAAAGCAGTAATAGTAGCATTTGACAAGTTCACAGACATTGATATTTTTTTAGCATGGGACTTACTTAACCGAGTTAAATTTCGTGACAAAGAATTTCAAGTAAAAATTGTTGGGACAGAAACGACCCATAAATCAGTATGTGGGCTTGACCTTAAAACTCATGGACTAATTGAAGAGTGCAATGATGCAGACCTTGTATTTTTTGGAAGTGGCCCTGGGACAAGAAACGTGATCAAGGATGAACTTTATTTAAAGCGCTTTAATCTAGATCCGAGCCGACAAATAATTTGTTCAATGTGTTCAGGTGCTCTAATAATTGCAGCACTTGGACATCTAACTGGACTTTCTGCAACAACTTATCCAACTGCCTTTGAAGCTTTGAGAAATTATGGTGTTGACGTACTTGAAGACAAACATTTGGTAACACATGGTAACGTTGGGACAGCGGCAGGTTGTTTGGCAGCAGTTGACTTAGTTGGTTGGGCAATTGAAAAACTTTACGACAAAAAAGTTAGGGAAGATGTTATTGCATCTGTTTTACCAATCGGCCAAGGACAAGTATGTATTTACTAACAGACAAAAGAAAGGCAGCACATAACAGCACATTTTCAATAGGCCAGTTTGCCCCGGCGAATCGTCTC
>JBAXQC010000121.1:0-4051 GCA_037131955.1 Bacteroidota bacterium | reverse complement strand
GCAAGGGCTACCTGGTTCTTGGTATAATGCCAAATTTATTGATGTTGGACATGTACCATCGTTGTATGTTGGAATTGAAACAGAATGTTGTTGAAAATCGCAAGCTAAACCTTGCATATCGGGATTGTTGATTACATGCAATTTTCTACTGGTGTTATTTGAGGTAATATAAATTTTGCCATCAGGTGCCAACCAATGCCACCAAAATGTAGTGCTATTTCCTAATGAATCTTGAAACCCATCGTATTTTGCAATAAATGTTTCGGAGGAAAAAATATCGTCTGCTTGCATATCATACTGCCAAAGGCTATCAAGTGTTGTTGTATATAAATAGCGGGAGTTCGGAGAAAAAGAGAGAGCACCTGCAATAATGTGTAGACTGTTTTTGATTCTAAAATTATATAGTGTCCCATTGCATCTGTCAAAATCGTATACCCTTAATTTAGAGCTGGCAGAGAATGAAGCATAATACTTGGCATTAGGAGAAAAACAGGCTTGCCCCCCCACAGGATATGTTGGAGATTCCGTTAAGTAGCTAATTGGAGCATATATAGAATCTGGAGTAACTAAAAAAGAATAAAAAACATCAACACCAAAACGCTTAACAACTACCCACCAATCTCTACCATTGCCATGACGAACAGATAAAATATTTGCATATTCTAACGTATCGTTCAAGATCAAATTGTTTTTAGAAACTACTTCACCTTTTCCATCAGCAGCATATGGATTTATTGCGGAGTAATATAATTGAAGGGATCTCGGTTGGTTAGAAAATGGAAAACCAGGTGCATTGTTTAAACTGTTTTGGTGAAATAAGTAAGACAAATCTTCAATTGTGTCTTTTGGTAGAAATAATGCCATACTTAGTACAGGAAACCCACTCACTCTCCAAGTATCTACACCCCCGGGGCTTAGTCCGTATCCGTTTACCAAAGTATCGTGGTTTTTGTTGCCTACTGCGGAACCGTTGGTATATACAAACCAATTGTCGTCTTTATCGCTTAAACCACTATAGCAGCCACCTAACCAAATACTGCGTGGGTCATAAGTAATTGTTCTTTGGTTGTTGTTAAATTCTATTTTAGTTCCATTACCAGGTGCAGGAAAGTTATTGTCTCGTCCTAATAGCCATTTGTTGTTTTTGTATTGTGCGAAAACTGAAACTGAAAAAAAAGCAGATAAAAAATAAATATATAATAGTGTTTTCATACTATTTAATAAATTTTTGATTGCCAATGTAGTTGCTTGTTGCTATTTGCAAAATGTAGTAGCCATCGCTGAACTTATTTGCGTCAATTAAAATTTCTTTTTGGTTCTTTTTAATATCCTGCTGAAAAATTGTTTTGCCTAAGGAATCTACAATTTTTAAAATGCCTGTTTCTATTTCACCGTTTATTTTTACGGTGAGTTTATCTTTTACAGGATTAGGAAACAAACTAAATGTTACATTTTCAGTGCTTTTATCACTAAGGGAAATTTCTTTTTTTGCTTCTATAATTTTTGTTTCTATTTCATCTTTTATGGTTCTGTAATATCCAACTTGGCGGCAAACTGTGCTATCGTCATAGACAATACTATCGTTTATGGTAGCATACAAAGCCCTTGCCTTATATACCGCAGGGCCACCAGCTTGTGGGCATATATGAATGATGTTTTCTAAAACTTCAATGTCAGCTAATGTTAGAGTGTCAAGACCTTTGGCATAGGATTTAAAGTATACTTCGTTTACTTGTTTTAACAGATATTCGTTGAAATTGTTAGGACTAAGTTCTGTGTTTCTTTGTTCGCTAATTAGCACAGAGTCTTGCCTTATTTGGGTAATTGTCTGAATCAGTCAGCCGCGGCGGATAAACAGAATTTTAGAATATCCAGAATTTAAGGTTAATCCAAACATATCTTTATTTTTTCTCCGTTTTTCTTTCCATATTCATCATAATGGTATTAATGTTTATAACGGGAACTGAACCTGAGGTATCCCACAAAGAAATATTACAAATAACAGGATAAATTTCTGAGTTTTTGTAAGGGAAATTGGCAATGTAGCTTTCTATGTATTCTTGTTTTTTTGTTTTGTTTGTATAGTCATTTGTTTGAGAAATTGCCACGCTACAAATAAGAAATGTAAGTATTGATAAAATAGTTTTTGTTGTTTTCATATTAAAGTATTTTTTTTCATCCCCCTTTATCCCCCTTCATTCGCCGCGGCGAAGGGGAATGAGAATCGTGCTAATTATTTTTTTCTATCACTATTGTTTTAGTTACTTTTTCTTCTCCAAAAACCAAACTTACCCCATAGATACCATTGGCAAGTTTAGTACTTAAATCTAAATTTTTAATACTGGTGTAAGGCGATACATATTCTCTATACACCTCTTTCCCTTGAAAATCATAAACATACAGCATTCCGCTTTTTGCTTGTGGCAAATACTCCAAACTAAACCTCCCATTGCTAGGATTTGGAGAAACTCTTAATTTTAAATTATTTTCTCTTAATTCATTTAAGCCCACCCCTAAAGTATCGCAAGGGCTACCTGGTTCTTGGTATAATGCCAAATTTATTGATGTTGGACATGTATAAGCATTGTATGTAGGTATTGAAACAGAATGTTGTTGAAAATCGCAAGCCTGCCCTGGCATATCTGGGTTATTAATTACATGCAATCTTCTACTAGTTGGATTAGAGTTGACATAAATCCTACCATCTGGAGCCAGCCAATGGCTCCAAAAGGTGGTTGAATTTCCTAAACTATCTGTAAACCCATCGTATTTTGCAATAAATGTTTCGGAGGCAAATACATCTTGTGCCTGCATGTCGTACTGCCAAAGGCTATCAGGTGTAGATATATATAAATAACGAGAATTGGGCGAAAATGAAAGTGACCCTGCAATAATATGAAGACTTGTTTTTATTCTAAAATTGTTTAGCACTCCATTGCATCTGTCAAAATCGTATACCCTTAATTTAGAGCTGGCAGAGAATGAAGCATAATACTTGGCATTAGGAGAAAAACAGGCTTGCCCCCCCACAGGATATGTTGGAGATTCCGTTAAGTAGCTAATTGGAGCATATATAGAATCTGGAGTAACTAAAATAGAATAAAATAAATCTACACCAAAACGTTTAACAACTACCCACCAATCCCTTCCGTTGGCATGTCTAACGGATAAAATATTACCACTTTCTAAAGTATCATTAATCATTAATTTGTTTTTTTTATATACAGTTCCATTTGTACCTAAATAAGGGTCAAGAACTGAGTAATACAACTGTAAACTCCGTGGTTGATTGGAATATGGAAAGGTGGGTGCATTGTTTAAACTGTTTTGATGAAATAAATATACCAAATTTTGAATTGTGTCTTTAGGGAAGAACAATGCCATACCCGGAATAGAATACCCAGCAATTCTTGGATATTCATCACCACCAGGGCTTAACCCAAAACCATTAACCAAAGTATCATGGTTTTTGTTGCCTACAGCAGACCCATTGGTATATACAAACCAATTGTCGTTTTTATCGCTTAAACCACTAAAACAACCCCTAAACCAAATACTACGAGGGTCGTAAGTAATTGTTCTTTGGTTGTTGTTAAATTCTATTTTAGTTCCATTACCAGGTGCAGGAAAGTTATTGTCTCGTCCTAATAGCCATTTGTTGTTTTTGTATTGTGCGAAAACTGAAACTGAAAAAAAAGCAGATAAAAAATAAATATATAATAGCTTTTTCATACTTATTTAATAAATTTTTGATTGCCAATGTAGTTGCTTGTTGCTATTTGTAAAATATAGTAGCCATCGCTGATACTATTTGCATCAATAAAAATTTCCTTTTGGTTTTTCTTTATATCCTGCTGAAAAATTGTTTTGCCCAAGGCATCAATAATTTTTACAATACCTGTTTCTATTTCACCGTTTATTTTTACGGTGAGTTTATCTTTTACAGGATTTGGAAACAAACTAAATGATACATTTTCGGTACTTTTATCACTGAGAGAAATTTCTTTTTTTGCTTCTATAATTTTTGTTTCTATTTCATCTTTTATGGTTC
>JBAXQC010000120.1:0-4055 GCA_037131955.1 Bacteroidota bacterium | reverse complement strand
TTCCCTCCCGTAAAATAACTGTTCATTTCTTCAAGAGAAACAATTTTTGACGAACTGTCTAAATTAAAATAGGAATCTGCTACCGCTTCATTTTTTACAGTTTTTGCAGTTAACCTCATTTCTATCATATAGCGGGTAACAATAAACTCCATCAAAACACCTTTAATTTGGTGATAATTAAAATAAAAATTAGGGTCTTTAACAGCTATTTCTTCTGTGTAATATACTTCAATTGGTGGCTTGCTCCCATCGGCATATTTTGCAATTGCTTTTTTGCAAGTGTAGCCCGCAATAATTTTTTCTCCGGGTACCAATTCAAAATTTAAAAGTGGCTCTTTATTAATTATATCAACTAACTGTATGCTATCGGCAACACAAGAATATTTTTTACCCAACATTTGCAATGTTTGAAAAACAGATTTTTTTTCTAGATTAGAAACAAATGTAGTACTAAACATTCCCATTCCTGCCGAAAGTTCTTGACTCATACAATCGTTTTTAAATCTTGTAACCATTGTTCCTGGCAATAAATCTGTAGTTAAAATTGGATTTTTGTTGTCTAGTACTTTTATTTCATATTCTATTATACCTTCTGTTGGGCCAGAACTTTTTGATGCATTACAAGAAAAGAAAACAGATATTGTAGCAACTATAAGAAACAAATAAATTCTATTTTGAGCTACTAAAAAATTAGTGTAAAATCTCATTAATTGTTTTCATGGTTTCTACAAAGAAATAGAAAAAAACATAAATAACTAAATATTCTATAAATAAAATGAGAAAGCATATTTTTACACATTGAATTTATGATGAAAAAAATATTGAATTACATTGATGGAGCATTATTGGAACCATCAGAAGGAAATTATTTAGAAAATAAAAATCCAGCTACAGGAAAAGTTTATTCTATTATTCCTGACTCAGGTGCATTAGATGTAGAAATGGCAACCAAAGCAGCACAAACCGCTTATCCATTTTGGAGCGGCTTACCCAAAGAAGAACGCAGCCATTGGTTGTTAAAAATTGCTGATTTAATTGATAAAAAATCTGATGAACTTGCATTAGCGGAATCTATCGACCAAGGCAAACCATTAACTTTGGCCAAAAGAGTTGATATACCTAGAGCTGCTGCAAATTTTAGATTTTATGCAACTGCCATTCTTCACTTTTCTAGCGAAACACACGACATGGGAAGTAACGGTTTTAACTACACCATAAAATCGCCTATTGGTGTTGCAGGTTGCATTTCGCCATGGAATTTACCACTCTATCTATTTACATGGAAAATAGCTCCAGCCTTGGCTGCAGGAAATACAGTTGTTGCAAAACCTTCGGAAATTACACCTATGACGGCATTCCTACTTTCAGAAATTTGCATTGAGGCTGGACTTCCAAAAGGAGTTTTAAATATTGTGCACGGACTTGGTTCAAAAGTTGGAAACGACATTGTATCACATAAAAATATTCCGGTAATTTCTTTTACCGGTGGAACAAAAACAGGTGAGCATATTTCAAGAATTGCAGCGCCAATGTTTAAGAAGTTATCTCTTGAACTAGGCGGAAAAAATCCAACTATTGTTTTTGCAGATTGCGATTTTGAGCTGGCAGTTAAAACTTCTGTGCTTGCCTCCTTTTCTAACCAAGGCGAAATTTGTTTGTGTGGCTCCAGAATTTTTATTGAGAAAAGTATTTACGAAAAATTTAAAAATGCTTTTCTCGAACGCACAAAAAAATTGGTAGTAGGCAATCCATTAGATGAAAAAACAAATTTAGGTGCCATTGCTTCGGAAGCCCACTTTGATAAAATAATGTCGTATATAAAATTAGCCAAAGAAGAAGGTGGAACAATTTTATGTGGAGGAGATGAAGTAAAATTAGAGGGCGAAAATTCTGATGGAAAATTTATTTCGCCCACTGTAATTGAAGGATTAGATTACAAGTGCAGAACCAATCAAGAAGAAATTTTTGGACCAGTGGTAACCCTTACTCCATTTGAAACAGAAGAAGAAGTGTTGATGATGGCAAACAGCACACAATATGGTTTAGCCGGAACAGTATTCACTCAAAATCTTACAAGGGCTCACAAAATGGCTGCTCAATTGCACAGCGGAATTGTGTGGATTAATTGTTGGTTGATAAGAGATCTGCGAACTCCATTTGGAGGTGTAAAAAATTCTGGAGTAGGAAGAGAAGGTGGATTTGAAGCGCTTAATTTTTTTACAGAACCTAAAAATATTTGTGTACACTTTTAATATTTACTAAATGAAAAAAATACTGATTATATTTTTTATTGCATTACATATAAATGCATTATCTCAAGAATTAATTTCTGGGCCTATGTTGGGATATGTAGAGCACCAAACTGCTTGTATATGGCTTGAACCAAAAGAAAATACGAAAGAAATTATTATTCAATATTGGCCATTAGGAATGATAGATAAAGCCGAAAAAGAAAAAATAATTATTAGCAATAATTCTAAATTTAACCCAACAAAAATTGAGTTAAATGGCTTAAAAATAAATACTGAATATGAGTATAAAATTTCTGTTGACGGAAAATTTATCTCTACCATTTATAAATTAAAAACCAAAAGAGTTTATGCAAAATGGAGCCGAATAGAACCTGCTAATTTTAGTGTTACAATAGGTTCTTGTTTGTATTTAAATGATAGCATTTACGACAGGCCAGGAACACCTTATGGAAAAGACCCGCAAATATTAAATTCTATGGCCAACACATCTTCAGACTTTATGATTTGGTTGGGAGATAATTTGTATTTGAGAGAAGCCGATTGGAGCTCGGCCTATGGAATAAAAAGAAGATACAGCGTTAATAGAGCAAATCCTTTTTTGAAAAATTTATTGAGCAAGCAACCAAATTATGCAACTTGGGACGACCATGATTTTGGCCCTAATGATTCCAATAATTCTTATGACTTAAGTTATGAAACAACCAACTGTTTTAAAAATTATTGGGCAAATAAAACGTACGGTAAAAATGGAAAAGGTGTTTACAGTAAATTTAATTATGAAGATGCAGAGTTTTTTTTGCTCGACAATAGAAGCTTTAGAGATGCCAATCAATTGAACGATTCTATAAATGGGAAAATAAATTTGAACAAAGATTTTTTAGGAAAAGAACAAATGCAATGGCTTAAAAATTCACTAGCCTCAAGCGAAAGTCCGTTTAAAATTGTAGTGTGTGGAAGTCAGGTTTTTAATGGCATTGCAGACAAAGAATGCTACACCAAATACACCAGTGAGTTTAATGAATTAATAGATTTTATCAGAACTTCAAACATCTCTGGCTTAATATTCATTAGTGGAGACAGACATTTTACGGAATTATTAAAAACCGAAGGAATTGCAAAATATCCAATTTATGAATTTACAAATTCACCAATCACTTCAACTCCTTACTCAAAACTTTTAGAAACTGCCGAAGCAAAGAATCCTAAACGTGTGGAAGGAAGTTTGTTTTTAGACAATAATTTTGGGAAACTAAATTTCTCTGGAACAAAAAAAGAAAGAACTTTAACTTTTGAAACTTATGATAAAAGCGGGAATAAAGTGTGGGAATATTCTATTAAAAGCAACGATATAAAATAAATTATGGGGCTCACCAACAACGATATTTTAAAAAAGCTAAGAATAGCTTTGGAACTAAGAAACGAAGACATAGTTGAAATTTGCAAGCTTGCGGATTTTAAGATTACCATTAGTGAATTAACAGCCTTGTTCAGAAACGAGAGTCATCCTAACTATAAACCTTGTGGTGATCAACTTCTAAGGAACTTTTTAAATGGATTAATTATCTACAAAAGAGGAAAGCAAGAAGACACTCCAAAATCGTAATTCAGAATTATTATCTATTCCATCCTTATTGATACAAAAAGAATTTGATGAACAAATTATTAAGTGTGCTGCTTTTCTTATCTTTTAATTTGTGTTATTCGCAAGAAATTGCATTTCCTAAATTTCAGAAAAAAGACAGCACTTATACTTTGGGAAACAAATTGATAAACGATGAGTTTTTTGAGCTAGAGCATACAAAT
>JBAXQC010000119.1:0-4190 GCA_037131955.1 Bacteroidota bacterium | reverse complement strand
CGCCATTCCATTCGCACAAGGGGGACTTGATTCGTTTTTCAAATATGTTTTTAGTACTAAAATTATTTTTTTAAAACTATTACCTCCCCATGCTCAGCGACTGACTGTATTTTAGTTTTCCTTTTTTTAGTGCTAAACTATGGTCCGCCGAGGCGGAGCGGATAATTTTCGTGCCTCAAATTTCCGCAATGACGAAAAAAAAATGAAAATTTCCCGCTAGGTTGGTGTTCACCTCGGCAGACGTTACCAACCGCAATGAGTTCTATTTGGTTGGTCGCAAAGACCAACCAAGCGTGGAGAGTTCTATTTGGTTGGTTAAAAAGACTAACCTAGCCTGGAATTACTTTTGTGATTTTATAGTTCAAGTATATTCTTCTCTTTTACTTTTTTCATTTCAGGGGGAATATTTTCTAAAACAATTTCCTTTAAAGCTCTAAGTAACCTTTCTTTTACATATTGATAATGAGTAACAATACTGATTTCTCTAACAGGAACAGGCGATTTAAAGTACCTCAATTGTTTTACTTTAGTAGATGTGAAGTTTTTTGTTGCCAATTCTGGAATTACTGTTATGCCATAATTATTGTCGACCAAGTTCATTAATGTTTCTATGCTGCCTGCCTCGTAGTGTATTTTCTCTTCTTTGTTGTATTTCTTTTTTAGTTCGCATAAATTTAAAATTTGCGACCTCATGCAATTTCCTTCTTCTAAAAGCCACAATCGTTCCAAAGCAATTGATGTTGGTATAACAAACTTTTTATCGAATCCTTTTTCGGCTTTGTTCACATACAAAAAGTACTTTTCGAAATACAATACATCTTCTTTGATACTGTTTTCTTTTAGTGGTGTAGCTAAAATGCCTGCATCTAACTGCCCCGATTTTAGCTTTTCTACAATTACATCAGTAGTAAACTCAGTAATGAATAAATTTATTTTTGGAAACCGTTTCGAAAAATCGCTCAAAAACATTGGCAATAAATAAGGTGCAACAGTGGGTATAATTCCAATTTTTAAATCACCCGAAATTACCCCTTTTTCTTTAGAAGCTATTTCCTTTAATCTTGAAGTTTCAATTAAAATTTTTTTTGCTTGTTCAATTGCCTTTTTGCCATCTTCTGTTGGAACCACTGGTTGCTTACTTCTATCAAAAATTAATATATCTAATTCTTCTTCTAATTTTTTTATCATCATGCTTAAAGTGGCTTGCGTGATGTTGCAAGATTCAGCTGCTTTTAAAAAATGTCTTTGGTTATCAACTGCAATAATGTATTCTAGTTGTTGTAAGTTCATATCATATTTATCTATTACAAAGGTAAATTATATTGACAATACCAATTATACAATCAAAAAAAAACCTCTTCAAAATGAAACGGTTTAATTTGTAATTTTTTAAATTTTATACCTTCTGTTTTATCAAATGTTTTAAGTGATAATCAACCAAAGCATGAATAGGTTTTTGTATGATGTTACCAATTCTAACGTTTAAACTTTCGGCGGCCTTTCGCACAATACCTTCGTGAAAAAAGGCTATGGAGCCTATAAAATGTACAGGATATTTTTGATAATTTGGGAAACAGCACACGTGGTTTTTTAAGAAATCAACTGTTCCATCAAATACCATTTGTTGCACAAATTCTAAGTCTTTGTGGTCAGAAATAACCTTCATAAAAGAAGCCAAATAAACGTTGGCATGAGGTTTCATGTAAACATTTTGAAAGATTGAATCTTTGGTAAGTTTAAATTTTGTTTCCAGGTCTTTGTGCAATTCAGGTGGCAATTGGTTGTATAAAAATTTACTTAGTACTTTTTTTCCATAATAACTTCCGCTTCCTTCATCGCCTAAAATATAACCCAATGCTGGAACTTGCTCCTTTACAATATCCCCATCAAAATAGCAAGAATTGGAACCAGTTCCCATGATACAAGAAATTCCGGGAGTGCCATCATAGGTTGCAAAAGCAGCTGCTACTAAATCGTGATCAACATAAATATTTGCATTGGGGAAACACATTTTAAGGGCTCTTTCCACAATGGCTTTTAAATCTCTACTAGAGCAACCGGCACTGTATAAAAAAACTAATTTTACTTTGCTGGAACAGGAATAAAGTTCGGTATTGTTTTTTATGGCATTACTAATTATTTCTTCGTTGTGAAAAAATGGATTAAAACCCATGGTGCTGTATTCGTTTCTATTTTCTCCATCTACCACTACCCAATCGCACTTTGTAGATCCACTGTCGGCAATTACTATCATATTTAAATTTTTGGTTAAAGTATAAATTAATTTTTAGAGTATATAATCGGTAGATAAAAAATTAGATTTTCTATTTTCCAAAATATCTGTTGTGAGTTTTTGATTTATTTCGCCTTCCTTAAAAGCAACCATTGTTCTAATAGAAAAAACACGTAAAGCATCGCCAACACTTAATGTTCCTTCGGCACTGTCTTTTCTTCCATTAAAAGGATAAACATCTGGTCCTCTTTGGCACTGGCTATTAATATTTACACGCCCTACCTGATTTACCAGTTGATCTATTAGCTCGCTCATTTGATTGCTGTCTTTGCCAAACAAACTTATTTGCTGTCCGTAATTAGATTCTACCATGTAAGATATGGGTTCTTCTATTTCATTAAAAGCAACAACCGGAACAACAGGCCCAAATTGTTCTTCGTGATACACCCTCATTGTTGCATTTACAGGATATAACAGGGCAGGATTGACGAACGATTCAACAATTTCTCCCCCATTTACGTTTAGCACTTTAGCTCCTTTAGAAATTGCATCCTTTATTAATTCTCCCAAATATTCAGGTTTTTCAAATTCGGGAAGCGGAGTAATAGCAACATTTTCATAAGGCATTCCTTTGCTTAGTTTCTCCATTTTAGAAGTAAACTTTTCTAAAAATTCATTGATAATTGTTTGGTGTACAAAAAGAATTTTTAATGCCGTACATCTTTGACCGTTAAACGAAAGTGAACCCATAATGCATTCATCAACTGCCAAATCGATATCAGCATTTGGCAAAACAATTGCTGGATTTTTTGCCTCTAAACCCAATACCGAACGCAATCTATTGGGACGTGGATGAGATTTTTTTAAAATGTTTGCAGTTTTGCTTCCACCAATAAAACCAAAAACATCAATTTTTCCGGTTTCCATTAGCTTTCCTATTGTATCTTTTCCGTGCCCGTAAATTACATTAATTACACCTGCAGGGAAACTATCTTTAAAAGCATTCAACAATGGTTCAATTAATAAAACGCCGTGTTTTGCAGGTTTAAAAATAACACAATTCCCCATTATCAATGCGGGTATTAACAATGCAAAAGTTTCATTTAAAGGATAGTTGTAAGGCCCCATACAAGCCACAACACCCAATGGACCTCTTCTTATTTGTGCATAAATTCCTTGTTCCTTTTGGAGCCTTCCTGCACTTCTATCTAAATTTTTTAAAGCATCAATTGTATCAATAATATATTCTACTGTTCTGTCGAATTCTTTTTCAGAATCTTTTAAATTCTTTCCTATTTCCATCACCAAGTAGGCCACTACTTTTGCACGCTGTTCTTTCATTAGCTTAACGAATTTGAGCATGCAAGAAATTCTGTTTTTAACCGACATGGTAGGCCATTCGCCCCTGCCTTGGTTGTATGCATGCAGCGCTGCTTCATGTGCTTCAAAGCTTTCCATTTCGCCCAATAAAGGGTAAGAACCTAATCGAAATCTTTTTATTTTACCATTTTCATTTATACACACCGGAGAAAAAACATTTTCTGTAAGTCCTTTCCATTCCTTTAATGTTCCATTTACTAAATAATGTTTTTGTTCTAAAATTAAATCTGTACTAAATTCTTTTGGCAGCTCAGTTGCAGTTGGAAACTTAATGATAGTGTTTGTTATATTTTGATTTTCCATATTATGTGTCATTTTAACACTATGCAAAGGTATAATAATTTTTTTAAATTAAAATACAAATAATTTTAAGATTAAGCTGTATTTAAATTCTAACTATTTAAAAAATTAAATAATTGAATTTAGTTGTATTCCATGTAAAATATTTTGGTTTTGTTAAAAGACAATTGACAAATTAATGAAATCAATTTTTGTACTTTTGGATCGTTAATAAAATTCAGAACAAACTATTTTAAATTTGAAAATCCTAGACCTATTTATAATTAAAAAATTTTTA
>JBAXQC010000118.1:0-4352 GCA_037131955.1 Bacteroidota bacterium | reverse complement strand
TTCAATTTTTTATAAACAGATTAAATTCTAAAGGAGAAAATTATTAAATCTTCAATTTTTATGTGGTAGAAAATAATTTGTACTTTGTTATTTGTTTTTTGTCCATTGCAGGCAACAAAACACTATGCGTTATTCGCTGGTTTTAAAAACTAAAATTTTATTCTTTTGTTTTACGTTTTTTTTCTAACCAGCTGTCTGCCAATTCTAATTGCTTAAAAAAGCTATCTCCAAATTTTCTAATGATGGGTTCTTTTAAAAATTTATAAACTTTTACGTCTAATTTATCTCCACATTTGCAGGCAGGTTTGCAAACTTCCCACTCGTGATAATTTATTGCATCAAATTCTTTGTAATGGTTTACTCTTATGGGATAAAGATGGCACGAAATGGGTTTTCTAAAATCTACTTCACCGTCTAGCCAGGCTTTTTCTATGGCACATTTTGCTGTTTTATGTTCGTCAAAATAAACATAAGCACAAGCACCCCTGTTAGGTAGGAGAGTAGTTACTAATTCGTTATCAATATCCAAAACACTGGTGCCTTCTTTTTCAACTGCTTCAATTCCTTCGTCGGTCATGTAAGGAATTAATTTATTTAAATTATTTTCCAACCATTTTGCTTCATCTTCTTCAAGAGGTGCACCAGCATCGCCAGAAACACAGCAAGCTCCCTTGCATGCACTTAAGTCGCAAACAAATTTTCTTTCAAAGATTAAATCGCTTACTAGTTTATCATCAATAGAAATCATGTCGCAATTTGACTAAAAAAAATCAAATCAAAAAAAAATTATTTTACTCTTAATGCTTTTCTTGAAATGGAGGCGGCGCAGAACCAACCTGTTGCTTTTACATCAGAGTTTTTATTCACGTTTTCTATGTTGCTTGGAACATTTACAACTGGAGTAGCAAATAAACCACCATTTTGCATTTGCGATTGTGCTTGATTTAAGAAAAACCATGTAGAAATGCCAACAGAATGGCATTCAACCACTACAGAATCTCCAATTTGAAAACGCTCAGGGCTTAGATTAAGAACAATTGGAGGAATAAAAGTAACACCATCCGAACCAGGCCCAAAAGCTGCATCATATGACAAATTTATTTCACCGGGTTTATTGTAAAATTTTCCATTTTTAAATGTTTTAAACCAATAACCATTTACTTGACCTGGTAAATCTTTGGCCAACATAGTAAGGTTATATCCAGCTTTTAATGTGTCGGGTCCTCTGATTTCTTGTTCTACAAATTCGTATCCCAATGAATCTATTTTTGGAACACTGTCCATTTTTGCAAATGATTGAAATTCTTCGCCCTTGTATTTAATTTTTAAACTATAAAATAAGCCCGGAACTCCTAATGGAAAAATATCGGTAGCGGTTGGAGTCCAAACATAATCTCCATCATTGTTATCGTCAGTAAATACAAATTTTCTGTCAAACACATCTTCGATAGTAACTTCTGCTCCCGTTGCAGGTGCTGAAATTCCATTATCGAGATATGCTTTAGAAAGTCTTAGTTTAATTGTTTGTTTTGCCAAAGAATCATTTATAAAGGCATCTACAACTAATTGAGGCTTACTTCCTTCTAAATCAACTTTAATTACATCCTCGCAAGAGGTAATTGTAATTGTGCTTACTAAAACAAAAATATAGGTTAAAATTTTCTTCATAAAATTAAAATTTAAAATTGTAAGTAACAGCAGGAATAGGAATTCCAATTACTGCAAATCTAACTGCCTCTGTGTTGTTAGGCACATCGGGATTTCCTTGAAAATAAATGCTAAATGGATTTTTTCTTCCGTATACATTGTAAACTGAAATAACTATGTTTGATTCAAATTTATCTTTAAAATGTTTTTTTAATTGATAAGTTGCTGATATGTCTAGGCGATGGTAAGTAGGAATTCTAGTATTGTTCCTAAAATTATCTACATTGTGCGGGATTACGTACCCTTGAACTTCCAATCTGTTTGTTGGAAATGTTGCAGGAGTACCTGTTGAAATAACAAAATTACTTGAAAGGCTAAGCCTTTTATTTATATCGTAGCTGGCAATTACATTTAGGTTGTGAGTTCTATCAAATCTTGCGGGATACCAATTACCGTTATTTATTTGTCCTGTTTTTCTTTCAGAACGAGCTAATGTATAACTTACCCATCCTGTAAATTTTCCACTCGATTTTTTTAAATAAAACTCTGCGCCATAAGCTCTGCCAATTCCATTAATGACTTCACCGTCTAATAATTTATTTAAAAACAAATCTGCACCGTCTACATAATCTAATTGATTTTGCATGTCTTTGTAATAAACCTCCACAGAGGATTCAAACATTTCATCTTTTCCAAAGTTTTTAAAATATCCCAATGCCACTTGGTCTGCCAGTTGAGGAAGAATATTGTTTGTACTTGGAGTCCACACATCAAAAGGTGTAGAGGCTGTTGTATTGGAAATTAAGTGAATGTATTGTACAGTTCTATTGTAGCTTGCCTTTATTGAGCTATATTCGTTGATTTCTGCTTTAATAGAAAACCGCGGTTCTAAATTATTGTATGATTTTATCACCTCATTTTTTCCGTATTCTTTGCTTCCTGTATTTTCTCTTGCATAAATAGAGACGGTATCTTTAAAGAAATACGCCGTACCTGGGCCCACGAAATTAAAGTTTGAAAATCTAAGTCCGTATTGCAAGGAAAATACAGAATTTACTTTTTGTTCATTTCCTGCATACAATCCATTTTCTAAAGCATATTTGTTTTTATCGCCAACTTCTCTTTTTTCGCCTTTGCTGTAGAAAATAAATTTGCCAGGATTAAAGGTATAATAAGTAGATTGACCTCCAAAAGTTATGGTGTTGTTGTCGTTTAAATAATAGGTGAATTCTGGCTTTACAGAATAATTTATGATGTTTGCTTTCCATGAAAATCCGTCGTAGTTATCTCCAACGCCAATGGCATAATCGTAATTACTAAATATTGCAGATACGTTTGAAAATAATTTCCTGTTAAAGATATGGTTGTATCTTAATGTGCTTGTTAAGTTGCCATTGTTCCATCCAAAGCCATTATCACCGCCAAAGCCAAATTTATCTCTACCACTGTATCCCGAAATGTAGATTCTATTTTTATCGTTAATGATGTAATTTGCCTTGCCGGTAAAATCATAAAAATAGGCAGTGGCGTCTTTGATGTTTGCATTTTTGCTCAAGAAGAAAAATTGATCGAAGTAACTTCTTCTTCCTGCCAAAATAAATGATGATTTGTTTTTTATAATAGGACCTTCTATGCTTAGTCTGCTGAAGATTACACCAACTCCTCCATTTACTTGATAATTTTTGTTGTTTCCGTCTTTGTTTCTTACATCCAAAATTGATGAAAGTCTTCCTCCGTACTGCGAAGGAATTCCAGCTTTTAAAAGTTTTACATCCTTTACAGCATCTGGATTAAAAACAGAGAAAAAGCCAAATAAATGTGCTGAATTATATACCGGTGCATCATCTAGCAATATTAAATTTTGGTCTATGCTACCACCTCTAACATTAAATCCTGTAGCTCCTTCACCAACAGTAGAGACACCCGGCAGCAGTTGAATTGCCCTTACAATATCAACCTCGCCCAACAAAGCAGGAATTTTATTAATTTGCTTTATATCCAATTTAGCAACACTCATTTCAATTTTCCTTACGTTGTCAGCAGCACTTTCAGCTTTTATTTCAACTGTGTTTAGCTCTTTGCTGCTTTCCTCTAATTCTATGTTTAAAACAAAGTTCTTGTCTAATTTTATTTGATTGGAATAGGGTTTATAGCCAATGTAGTTTATTACAATCGTATATGTTCCTTCTGGTTCTGTAATAGAATAAAAGCCAAAAACATTGGAAACAACAGAAACATTTTTCTCTTTGATGGTAACTCCAGCACCAATAAGAGTTTCTCCGTTTTTAGCATCTTTTATTGTTCCGCTAATGGTAAATTTTGATTGGGCAAAAGAACCTATGCTAACTAGTGAAAGACTTAGGATAATTATAAATTTGTACATCAATTGGTTAAATTTCGACAAAACTATGGAAACTTTTTCTTGCTTGATAGTTTCCTCAAGTTAAAATATAGTTAAATAATTTCTTGGTTTTATTGAACTTAAGAAAAACATATTTCTAATAATCAATGCAATAAAAAAAATATTTGCGGTAAGGTTGCAACAAACCTAAAATTAACTACTTTTGCAACCCAATTAACAGAAATGTTAGTGATGGTGCCTTAGCTCAGTTGGTAGAGCAAAGGACTGAAAATCCTTGTGTCCCTGGTTCGATCCCTGGAGGCACCACAACAAAGACCTTCTGAATTTTCAGGAGGTCTTATTT
>JBAXQC010000117.1:0-4417 GCA_037131955.1 Bacteroidota bacterium | reverse complement strand
TACTTCCCAATAATCAACTCTAATTTCTGCAACCTCTTTTCTAAATCTTTAAAAGCATTGTTTTCACTTTTGTTTTTTTCTTCCAAATTACCAGTTATTCTTGCTTCCACCTCCCACACTTCAAAAATTTCTTGGGCCTCAATCGTATAAGATGGATACTCTTCGTCATTATCAGATACTGCCGTATAGTGCACACCTAATTTTGCAAGGCGTTTAACCACAATACTTCCATCATTTAAAACAACAACATAAACTTGTCCACTTTTAATGTTAGACAAACTTTCTTTTTTGCTGCACACCACAATGTCTTTTCCAAACAAAGTAGGAATCATAGAATTTCCTTTTACCTCAAATGCTCTAAAACTATTTCCATAATATCCAGGCAATCTAAAGGTTGGCATGGTTTCTAAAAATTCCGACGATTGCCTCACACCTTGCAAATAGCCAGCAGCAGCCTTTGCTTCAACTAAAACAATGTTGTCTTTTACCTCGTACTTATTTTTTTTAACTGCTGGTTCAAATGAATCTTGGTTTTCATTGCTCAAAAACATTTCGCCCATACCAGTAAGCAGCCAATTGGGATTTAAATCGAACTTTTCCATACATTTCTTTAGCACCTGGTAAGAAATAGAATTTCTTCCTCTTTCTATGTCACTGTAAGAACCTTGTTTTATTCCTAGATGTTGGCAGAACTCTCCTTGCTGAATATTTAAGTGAGTTCTAAAGTTTTTTAATCGAGTGTTTTCAGTTTCCATGCATCAAAAATAAGTTTTTTACTTAAATAAATAAAGTATACAACTAAATTTTATTAAAAATAGTTTTTTACGATATAAGGTGAAGAGTGCAGACTAGTAATAAAACAAAAGCATGAATAACCTCATAATCCACCATGGTGAGGCAATTGTTTAGGAAAACTGCTGTTTAAAAAAGAAATAAATTAGTTTTACAATAAACAATTAGTGCTTTACAAATTTTTGTTGGGTTCCGTTGCAAGTAACAATGTAAATACCCGCTGCAAAATTTGATACATCAATTGTTTGGGAAGCAGCGCAATTGTTCTTCGCAAAAAGTACTTCACCTAGTGCATTTTGTATGCTTACAGTATAAGTTGGTTGGCCAATAATTTGTATGAACTGAAAAGCTGGATTGGGTTGAATGTGAAAAATACGTTCTTCTTTAGAATTAGAATATAAACTTGTTACAATAACATTTTCTATGGGCGAGAATGCTGAACAAGAATTTTGGTCTGTTACTGCCACAGAGTATTCTCCGTTTTGTGTGGGTGTGTAAAATTGCAAAGTGGCTCCATCAATACTATTGCCTTGATAATACCACTGGTAACTTACCGCTGGGCTGCTGGATAGAGTTCCATTGCTAAAAGAAATAATGGGGACTGGCAAATTATTTACAAGTACTTCTATGGTGTTAGAAACTGCTTGTCCGCAAGTGTTAACAGTTGTTACACTGTATATTCCACTTTCGTGGACACTAATGCTGGAACTTGTTTGTCCTGTACTCCATGTTCCATCTATGTTTCCGGATAATGTTACACTATCGCCTTGGCAAAATGTGCTGGCAGAATTTGCAAAAATTGTTGCGGCAGTAGGCAAAGGATTTACGGTAATGTTTATACTGTTTGAATTTACCGTTCCGCAAGAATTAGAAGAGCTTACAAAATAAGTGCCTGTTTGCATTACATCAAGAGTAGAATTGGTAGTGCCTGTATTCCAAATTCCATTGGTGTTGCCTGTAAGTGTAACAGTAGTTCCTTGGCAAATAACAGTGTTTCCATTGACTTCAATTGTTAATGGCAATGGTGGCTCTATTGCATTTATACTAATTGTATCGGAATTGCTGCAACCGTTAGCGTCTGTCACTACTACTGCAAAAGTAGCAGAGCTGTTTATGATTGCTGCAGGGTTTGCCACATTTGGGTTAGAAAGCTGAGTGGCATTGTTCCAATTGTATTGCACACCTCCACTTGCATTTAGCAAGAAGGGTTCACCTACACACACAGAAGTATCGTTGCCTGCACTAACAGTAATATCTGATATACTTGCGGTGTAGGTATTAGAAATAGCTGTAGACGAGCTTATACAAGTTAAACTAGAAGTTACCACTACACTTACTTGGTGGTTGTTTTGGATGGTATCTGTATTGTAAACAGAGGAATTGTTATTAATGTCAATTCCATTTACAAACCATTGATAACTTGGGGTAAGTCCACCTGCGAACGCAATGGCATTAAAAACAAATGGAGTGCCAGCACAAGTTGCACCTGTTATATTGCTTTGCAATGCTAAACTTGGAGTTGCTTGAGCTTGTATTGCTATATCAAAACCATTGTCCTCGCCAATTACAACAGGGTTTGAGGAGGTTGCTCTTATTCTATACAATCCTGAAGGCAAATTAGCGGGTAAAGTGGCGGTTACTATTCCTGATTGATATACAAATGGAACAGGAGTATATGAACCTATGACTATAGGATTTGAGAAACTTCCGGAGGCATCGCTCAGTTGGATTTCTATGGTATTTCCAGTAAAATAATAACCTCTTGTTATACAAGCAACAGAAATTTTACTGCCAGCACAAAATGCATTGGAACCAACTAACGTTTCAAGTTCTAAAGCTTCTTTTATATGTACTAAATTTTTTGAGAGACCGCCTGTGCAATAACCATTGTCTCCATTGTTGGTCATAGAAATACTGTGCATGGAAGCATTGTTAAATAAACAAGCCGTGCTTTGGCTGCTTATAACCTTGCCACTATCTAGCGTAAAATGTTGGCTGCCGTACCTTGCAAAATACAATACGCTATCGTTTACGGCACTTATTTCTTCAATTTCGGCATTGTTGCTCATGTTGTTGGTGGGATACCAATTTAAACCAGCATCGGGAGTAAATAAAAGTTTTCCAAAACCTCCCACACAATAGCCTAAGCTATCGTTGGTAAACACAATATCGGTTAAATAATTTGCATTATTCACTACTGTTGCAGTCCAGGTTATGCCTGCATTGTAGGTTCTGTAAATTGTATTTACTCCTGTTACAAATCCTGTATCTTTATTAACAAAGAAAACTGCATTTAAATCATCATTAAATCCAGTGCTTATGCTGTCCCATGTTTCGCCATTGTTAAAAGTTCTAAACAAAATTCCAGTTTGCGAAGAGGCATAGCCAGTATCTTTATTGATGAAGGAGAAATCGGAAATAAACCGAAGAGAATTGGTAGGCCTTAGCGACCAGTGTTCTCCGGCATCGCTTGTTTTTAAAATTCTACCGCTGTCGCTGCAAGCAAAACCAATACTGTCTGTTGCAAAATAAATTTTGTTTATGGTTGAGCTTGGAAATGCTTTGGTTTTTTGTTTCCAAGTAAATCCACCGTTTGTTGTTTTATGAATAATACCGCTTCCACCTCCTGCATAAGCTGTTTTTTTGTTTGTTGCCCACACCTTAAAAAATGCTGTATTGGAGCCACAGGCCGAACTTTTCCAAGTTGCACCTGCATCAGTTGTTTTGTTTATTTTGCCACCACTGCCGCATGCAAAACCAATGTTATTGTCTATAAAACTTAGTCCTTGCCAATTATCGTTTTCTCCATTAAATGTTTCTGTTTGCAGCCAAGTATTTCCTCCATCACTGGTTCTAAATATTCCTTTTCCTCCAGATGCAATATAGCCATGAGTGGCACTTGCAAAGGTAATTTTGTTTAGCGGGTATCCTCCAACGGTTAGGGCTTGCTGCACATTCCAAGTTAGGCCGCCGTCTGTTGATTTTAATACAGAATAACCATTTGTTACATAGCCAACAGCAAATCCAATGGAGGTGCTTATAAAAGCAACATCTCTTAGCGATGTAGAGCCGGTAGAAATTATACTCCAATTTGCACCTCCATTTGTGGTTCTGAGCAATTGCCCATTTTGGCAAGCAATAAAGCCCAATTGAGAATTGTAAAAGAAGAGTTTATTTAAATTTGTTGTTACACCGCTTGTAATAAATTGCCAAGAACTGCCACCGTTTGTTGTTCTTCTTATGGCTCCATTATTGCCAATTAATACACCATTTTGGGTACTTGTAAACTCAATATCGTTTACACCGGTTCCTAAACTTCCTGAAAACAAAGTCCATGTTTGTGCACCATCAATTGTGCTGTATAAGTTATTTGAATTTCCTGCCCAAGCTTTATAGCTGTCAATAAAATAAATACATGATAAGCTGGCATTGATTCCGGTATTTTGTAAGAACCAGTTTTCTCCTTGATCAAGTGTTTTATAAATATTTAGAGACTGAGTGTTGCTGCAATTTCCTATTTGTGAGCTTGTAAGTGCTGCATAACCTGTGTAATGGTCTGTAAAAGTAATATCGTTTATGCTAGCACTGTATGGTGTAGCATTTTTCCATTGGGCACAAAGAGGAA
>JBAXQC010000116.1:0-4708 GCA_037131955.1 Bacteroidota bacterium | reverse complement strand
TTTTTTTTCTTTGTGTTTTTTGTGGTTTAGCTATTCTACAATTATTCCACTAAGTTCCACAAAGGAGCCACAAAGTTTCACAAAGGGTTTCACATTATACATTTTTCTCATAAATATCTTTGTGTCTTTTGTGATATTTTTTCTTTGTGTTTTTTGTGTAATAGCTTTTCTGCACTTGTTCCGCTAAGTTTCACAAAGGTTCACGAAGAAAAAGTAAGTTATGCTATGAACTTTTTTTTAAACCAGGTAATCCTACAACTAATAAAACCATAAGTGCGGTTATTAATTTTAAATACACTGGATCTAGACCAATACTTAATGCAAACGCCAAAATAAATCTAAAAATTATTGTACCAGCCACAACTCCCAACAAGCGCCACCACAGTGAATTTATTTCAAAAAATTTAAGAATAGATTCCGAAATCATTACCGAACCTAATCCTAAAATTACAATTCCTATGCCCATGTTTATGTCAGAGAAACCTTGATATTGTGCTACCAATGAACCCGATAATGCTGTTAATCCATTTGAGAAAGATAGTCCAATTATTTTTATTTTATCGGTATCAACACCCATTGCCTCCATCATTTCCTTGCTATTTCCGCTTGCTCTTAACACCAATCCAAAATCGGTTTTAAGCAAGGATACCAATAAAATTAAAACACTAAAAACCGCAATTATTAAAAAGAGTAATTGATTGGCATTGGTTTCCTCATTAAAAATAAATGCAAAAATGTTATTGTTATTACTTAATGGAATATTTGATTTTTGCATAATCAACAGATTAATGGAGTACAATGCAGTCATCATTAAAATTCCACTCAGTAATGGTTCAATTTTTAGTTTGGTAGTAATTAGTCCAGTAAAACTTCCTGCAATGCTACCTGCAACAAATGAAAATAAAATTGCCAACAAAGGAGAAACATTATTTACTAGCATCACTGCCGTAATTGATGCTCCCAAAGTATAACTACCATCGGTTGTGATATCCGGGAAATTGAAAATTTTTACAGAAATAAAAATTCCAAAGCCTAAAAAACTTAGGGCAAATGCAAGAATTAATGCCGAAAAATAAAAACTCATTTATATATTTTTAAATTCAGCCAGTTCTTTTATACCATACTTTTTTCTTTGTCCCTCGTTCATCATCCTCACCCTTTTTTTAACCTTTACAATCTCTGGAATTTTACTTTTATTTTTTAAATAGTTGGCTGCTTCAATTCCTGCTTGGTAACCCCATTGATACATATCTGCACCATAAGCACATAGTGCACCACGTTTTACTAATCCTGCTTCGCTTGTAAAAATTGGAATATTACTTTTATTGCATTCGTTTAAAATAGTTTCAAAAGATGCAAAAACAGTATTATCGGGCAATGCAAAAAAGGCTTCTATGTTTTTAGAAATTAGTGATTGCACAATCTGCTGTGTTTCGGCTGAATTGCTAACAGCACCTTCAAATAATTGAATACCTAAAATTTTGCAATCTGTTTTTATCCTCTCAACTGCTAAAACCGATTGAGGTTCTGCTTGATTGTATATTATACCTAAGGTTTTTACAGTGGGCAAAATTTGTTTCAGCAAATAAACAGAGGTATCTATATATTCTTGAGTTTCATACACCCCAAAAAGATTCTTTGGAACATTTTTATTTTTGTCTAAAAGGCCAGCCAATTCTGGGCTTGGAGATACCATCATACATACAGGAATAGTTTTGCTTTTTTGTATTGCACTAACGGTTGCCACAGTTGGGTTTGAAGCAATTAAATCTACTTTTTCGGAAATAAAATAATCACAAATTTGAACCATTGTTGGAAAATCTCCTTGAGCATTTCTGTATATTATCTTTAAATTATTTTTTTCTTCAGAAAATCCTTCGTCTTCCAAGGCTTTGTAAAATCCGTCTTTGGCTTGCTCCAATGTTTCATCTTTAAAGGCATCTAAAAAACCAATAGTTGGTATTTTTTTTTGATTTGAATTGTTGCACGAAAAGTTTAAAACCGAAATAAAAAACAATGCAGCAAGCGAAAAATATTTCATAAGGAGTATGATTTTTGCATTTATAAAAGCGTTAAGGTAACAAGCAAATTTAATTTAAGTTTCTTTAAAAATTGAAATAATCATTTTTAGAATAAAAATTTATTACGTTTGAACTTTAAATACTAATCAAATGTCAACACAAGGTACAGTTTTAGTAATTGGTTCATCCGGACAATTGGGTGCGGAACTAGTTGCAGGTTTAAGGCAAATATACGGTAGAGAAAATGTAATTGCCTCTGATATAAAAGACATGGACAAAGAGCAAATAAAAGAATTTGCTCCTTATGAAACCCTAAATGTTTTAAATGCAAAAAGATTGTTTGAAATTGTGAGGAAATACGACGTAAAACAGATTTACTTGTTGGCCGCATTACTAAGTGCTACTGCCGAAAAAAGTCCAATGTTTGCTTGGGATTTAAACATGAACGGTTTGTTTAATGTGTTAGATTTGGCCAAAGAAAAACACATAGATAAAGTGTATTGGCCTAGTTCTATTGCCGTTTTTGGCCCTACAACTCCAAGGATAAATACTCCACAGTTTACGATAATGGAGCCAAATACGGTTTATGGAATAAGCAAACAAACTGGAGAGCGTTGGTGCGAATACTATTTTAATAAATATGGAGTTGATGTTAGGAGTTTAAGATACCCTGGCTTGATTGGATGGAAAACTGCTCCTGGTGGAGGAACAACAGATTATGCTGTTCACATCTATCACGAAGCAATAAAAAATAATTCTTATGAATGTTTTTTATCTGAATATACAACATTACCTATGATGTTTATGGACGATGCCATTAAGGCAACTTTAGATTTAATGCATTCTGATCCCGAAAAAATAAAAGTAAGAAGCAGCTACAATTTAGCGGGGATGAGTTTTTCTCCCCAAGAAATTGCCTCAGAAATAAAAAATTATTTCCCTGATTTTAAAATAACTTATAATCCAGATTCAAGACAAGCAATTGCTGACAGTTGGCCGCAAAGCATAGATGATTCTGTTGCAAGAAACGAGTGGGGATGGAAACCAAGTTTCGACTTAAAAAAAATGTCGGAAGAGATGATAGTGAATTTAAAAAATGAGATGGTAAAATAATTCCTTTTAATTTCTGTTTCACATGCAAGGAAAATTAATTAATAAGCATCTGTGAAACTAAAATTACTTGGTTTTTGTTTACTTCTTTCTTCGCAGTTATTCTCTCAAAATTGGCAGAAGATTCAAGATTTTGCTGGAACGGAACGAGACGATGCAGTTTCTTTCACAATAAACAACCAAGCTTATTGTGGAACCGGTTTAAGCCCATGGTTTGCAGAGTTTGCTGATTTTTATTCTTTTGATTTTAATACTCAAAGCTGGACATCAATTGCAAGTTTGCCTATTGGAAAAGAACGACAATATGCTACTGCTTTTTCTAACGATACATTGGGTTTTGTTTTTGGTGGAAATAAAGGCAATGTTTTTTTGAATGACTTATTGATGTACAATCCAACTAACAATTCTTGGACTCAAAAAAACTCCTTGCCAGCTGTTGGAAGAAATGGAGCATGTTGTTTTGTGCTAAACAACAAAGCATACATCGTAGGAGGAAAAACTGCAAACAATACTTTTTTATCCGAAGTTTGGACGTATGATATTCATAACAATCTGTGGGAACAGAAAAACGATTTCCCTTTTGGAAAATTTTGGAGAAGTACTTCAAAATCTATTGGCAATTTTGGGTATTTAATTTTTGGTGCCGATTCTTTTGGTAGCTATAGTAATCGTGTTTACAAATATTTCGCAGAGAACGACAGTTGGGAATTTATAAACGAATTTCCATTAACAGGAAGAACATATTGTTCGATGGAAAAATTATACAATCAATTGTACGTTATTGGAGGTGTAGATTCTAGTTTTAATTATCAAAATGATTTTTGGACATTAGATTTAGAAAACAATTTATGGACACAATTACAATCTATAAACACCTTGCCTTTTAAAGGTGGTATTTCATTTAGTGTTGGAAACGAAATTTATTATTCAACGGGTATAAATAACCAAAATAGTAGGTTAAAAGAAACGTGGAAAATAGCTAATCCTACACCATCAAAAGAAGTAACAAGTGAAGAGGAGATATTTATTTATCCCAACCCCACAGAAAGTATTTTGAAGATTGAGGGCAGTAAAAAAATTCTTGCAATTAATGTTTTGAATTCACAGCAAAAGATGATAATCAACAAGCAATATTTGCAAAATAATATTCAGCTAAATATTTCGGAATTAAGTACTGGAATTTACTTTTTAGAAATTATATCTGAAAAGAAAATTAGTAGAAGAAAAATAGTAAAAAATTAGCGGATAGTTTGTAGTTATGATACATTGTAGATCAGAAACTATAACCAACAATTATCGTACTGAATAGACTTAGGCTCAAGTCCACCACCACCTACAAATTGCATGATTGAAGATCCAAATCCACAAGTTACAACTTCGTCTTTTTCGTTCATACAAACATCAGTTCCATTGACAAATTTGTATCGTTTGCCTTTGACTTTTATTCCATCAGCTTCAGTTTTCTCTTGCCGACTGAATTTACAATCATTTTCACCTTTGTGTTCGAGATTAAGTCGCATTTTTTGCTCATCAGACAAATGTAATTTTGAGGGTTGAGTGAATAAATAAGCTAGGTA
>JBAXQC010000115.1:0-4719 GCA_037131955.1 Bacteroidota bacterium | reverse complement strand
CCAATAATTAATATATCATCTACTTGTTCTTTTCCTGCTTTCCAGTCTTCTATAAACTTATCAAGGTAGCTTTCTTGCTCATTCATAGGCATTTTTTGTATGCTGAGCAAGACTTCTTTTAATTTACGTGATTTAAGTTTTTTGCCTTCATTTCCACCAAATTGGTCTGCATAACCATCGGTAAAAATGTAAAATGTATCACCCTGATAAAGCAGTATTTCATGTACATCAAAATGTTGGTTATTTTCTGTTAAGCCACCAATAGAAGCTTTGGTAGCTTTAATCTCTAATAACTCATTAAATCCATTTCTGATAATCCAAAGTGGTCTGTTTGCACCTGAAAATTTTAATACAGAAGTTTTTGAGTCTATAATACAAAGCGCAATATCCATCCCATCTCGGGTGGACTCATCTCTTTCACTTTGTTTTAAAGATGTTTTTAATCCAATATTTAAATTGGATAAAATTTCTTTGATATCATTGCTTTCCTTCACAGCGTCAGACATGCGCTCGGAGCCTACCATACTCATTAAAGCCCCTGGAACTCCATGACCAGTGCAATCGGCAGCAGCGATTAATAGTTGATCATCGCTTTTGTGGAAAAAGTAAAAATCTCCACTTACTATGTCTTTTGGTTTAAATAAAATAAAACTTTCGGGGAAGGAATTCATAACTTCCTTTTTTTCGGGAAGTATTGCTTCTTGTATTCTTAATGCATAGGTGATGCTGTCTTTTATGTCTTTGAGTGCATCACTAAGTTTTTCGCTTTTATCTTGAATGGTTAAGGTTGCTTTTTGAACTTCCTTTTTGAGCATTTCTGCTTTAGCTCTAGCGCTTCTGAGGTTCCACCATATGATAAAAAATATGGATAAAACTGTAATTACAGCATATACTATGTACATCCACCAGGTTAGCCACCATGGTGGAGAAATGTTTAAATAAATGGATGTTCCTTTTTCATTCCAGACTCCATCGCTATTGCAGGCTTTTACTCTAAATTGATAGTTTCCTGGTTTTAGATTTACATAACTTGTAAATCTTCTGTTATTGCTAAAAATCCAGTCTTTATCGACACCTTCCATTTTGTAGGCATACTTATTTTCGAGATTTCTATAAAAATTAAGTGCAGCAAATTCGAAGGAGAAGCTGTTTTGGTTGTATTCTAAATCAAAAACAGTTTTGCTGATTGGTATTTCTTTATCGAAAATTGAAAATTTAGTAATGGCAATGTTAGGTGCAGGAGCTTTTGAAAAATCAATCATTTCAGGGTTTATGACGTTAAACCCATTTGCTCCACCCATTAAAATAGTTCCATTTTTTAATTTTAAAGCTGCATTTGTATTGAATTCATAGCTTTGAATCCCATCTCTAATTAAAAAGTTAACACAGCTATTATCATTTGGGTTGAAACGGGAAATGCCAAGATTGGTGCCTACCCAAATCATTCCTAAATTATCAGTTGTTAGCGTATACACATAATCGTTTGTTAGTCCATTTCTTGTGGTATAATTGGTGAAATTGTTTTCTTTTTTATTGTACCTAAAAATTCCCCAGCCATTTGTCCCTAGCCATAGATTTCCTTTTTTATCTAGTGCAAATGCTCTTATTTCAGTACTATCATTTGGGTTAGTTAAATTGTTCAGATCTATAAAACGGGTCCATTTTTGGTTTGCAGAACTATACTTGTTTAAGCCCTTGTCATTTCCTGCCCACATATTTCCTTCCGCATCTTCAATTAATGCATAAATTCCATTAGTGCTTATAGATGAGTCATCGTTTTTTAAGTATTGATACTGTTTGAAATTCAATGCTTGAGGGCGATTAAAATCGATTTTACCTGCATTTATTGTATAAATTCCACAACCATAGGTAGCTACCCACATTTGGTTTTTACTGTCACAAAATAGTGTTTTGATACTAGCTACTTTAGAACAGTTAAATTCTTTAGTAATTAATTTATTTGTTTTCGGATTTATAATAACCAATCTATTTCCCCATGCACCTATCCAAATATTTCCTATACTATCCTTAGCAAAAGAACTAATAAACTTATTTGAGTTTACAGTTTCTCCAATATCGGCAAGTTCTTTAAAAGAATTATTTTGGATGTTGTATTCAAATATTCCTAATAAAGTACCAACCCAATAACCAGTATTGGTTTCTAAGAATGAACGAATATTCGTAGACCTTCCTGCAGAATTAATTCCATTCTTCGCTTCATTAGGAATGATTGTTTTCATTTTTAAGACATTGGCCTCAATTTTTATTAAGCCATTGCCGCTGCTTGTTGTTACCCAAATTACTCCATTTTTATCTGATAGTATTTCTTCAAAAGAATTTGTTGGTAAGCTCTTGGGGTTATTTTTTTCATGGATAAATTGATCATAAGTCCCAGTGTTTAAATCATATCTAAACAAGCCCATGCCTCTACTGGCAATCCATAAAATACCCTTTTCGGTTAAAGTAGCTGTGTTTATAAATTTATCAATAAGCAATTTTTCAGGAATTTCTTTATTGAGCGTTACTAATTTTTCTTCTCCTGTTTTAAAGTTTAGTAAATATATTTCTCCCTGGTTGGTAAAATTAAAGTATGTATTCTTATATACTTTCGGACTTCCAAGCGTTTTATGAAAACTATATTCAGAATTTAAATTAGCTTCTCTTTTTATTTTTCTGAGTTCAAACTGGGGTTGAAACTGTCTATTTCTTTGAGTGAATTTATATAGTTGAGTATTGCTAATGGCATAAAATGTATCTTCACTTTTTATGTAGAAAACATCAAAATTACTAGTGTCTTTTTGATTCAAATTATTGTAAAAATTAGTTTCTTCATACTTTTCATTCATTGCATTAAACCAATATACTTTTTTTGGACCTTGCACGAGTATTTCATTAACAGAGTCAGTTGCAATTGATAAATTGAAAGGGATATTTAATTTTTCGGGGAATGCATATTGAATACATTTATTTGGCAAAATTTTATAAATACCTTTTAAATCAATTAAATATTCACTGTTATTTTTTAATCGAAAATTATAGTTTATATATCTATCTATATTGATATATTTATTTTTACTTGTTAATGATAAATCGTTCTTATTCAAAAGAAGGGGGCCTTCTTCTGTTGTAAAAATAAAGTCATTATTTAATAACTCTCTTGCATTTGAAACGTGTCTGACTCTATAGCTTTTGCCGTCTTTTAGAAAGGTATTAAAGGACCTAAATTCATAACCATCAAAACGAATTAAGTCACTTTCACCAAGAAGCCAAAGAAAACCAGTGTTGTCCTTAAAAATTTTATTAAAATTTCCTGTTGTTAAACCGTCTTGTTGAGTATACTGAGTAAAAATAAATTTCTGTTGAGAGAATGAATTTATTCTAAGAAAGAAAATAAATAAAATTAATAGTCGTATTTTCATTTGTTTTTATTATGTTTTTATTATTAAAAAAGACATAAGGGTAGCAAAATACATAAATAACTAACATAGACAAAAGATGGTCTTGAAAATAGATGTTTTGCATTTAATGATTTTTAATCACTTCAATCGATAAAAGCTTAAAATGAGAATTTATTCCTTTGAACGTATTGATTTTAAAAGACTGATTTTTTTATTTTAAAAAGGAGTTCCACATTTAAATCTTCCTCTGCTTAACCTTTAAATTAGGTTAGTTTGATCCCGAGCCCAAGGGGTAGCTCGAGATTTGAGAATTGATTATTGGGATGCTTTCGTTTAGAAGAATATACCAAATAAAATGACCTTAGATTTAAGAAATACTTTGCTTTTCTAATATGTTCTGTATTGCTTTTAACCCTGCAAAATCCTTTGGAGGTTCAATATCATTGAATTTTATCCAAAAGAACTAATACCCAACTGCTCCACCGTCTGGACTTGAGGAATCGGAATATCCACTATAGACCTTGAATTTAGCATCATACGTGATTCCCATTAGGGAGCCTAAATTGCCAACTGCTTTTAGATGATGTCCCATTGCTTCCAGTGATTTTTTTGTGTCGGGTGAGAGGAGGTTCTTTTCGTAAACAATGACATCAGGTAGCCATTGCTCATGAATTTTCATGGCTTCTATCGCTTTGTCAATGCGCATGTCGTAGGAAATTACATTTAAAACAGTTTGAAATACGGTATTGATAATTGTTCTACCACCAGGAGAGCCAATAATCAAAACCGGTTTGCCATTTTTAACAACAATAGTCGGAGTCATACTCGATAGCATTCTTTTTTCTGGAACAATCACATTAGGGTCAGTTCCAATCTGGCCTTTACTTGTTGTACTTCCCGGCACAGGATTAAAATCACCCATTTCATTATTAAAGATAAATCCAAGCTTGCTGGAGCCCATTTTCGATCCATAAGAATATTCTAAGGTGTATGTCAGCGAAACAGCATTCCCTTCTTTGTCAACAACAGAAAAATGAGTTGTATTATCACCATCGTAGGGATGGCCGAATTTGCTGGAATCACTCACAGATGCTTTGGACATATCAATATGTTCATAACGCATTTTTGCAAAGGGCTTTGACGTTAAACGTTCCAAAGGCATATTGATATTAAAGTCAGGATCGCCCATATATTCAGCACGATCGGCGTAAGCTCTTCGCATTACTTCGGCCAATAAATGAACATACGAAGTAGAATTAAACTCAATAGAATCCAACTTGGCAAGTTCCATCATGTTCAACATTTCTATCAAGGCAACACC
>JBAXQC010000114.1:0-4741 GCA_037131955.1 Bacteroidota bacterium | reverse complement strand
CACAACCATGCTTTTACCTTCAATTAATTTTTTCCTTTATGTCTTCTTTGCGTCTTCAGTAGCGGCCAGAATGTTATAAATCCTAACCCCAATCTGGCGCAAGCATAAACGCTGTGGTGATTGTGCCTTCACTTCCATTTATTCCTTTGTGAACCTTTGTGTCTTTTTTGTGTACTTTGTGGTAAAAAGCCCAATCAATTGGATGCATCCACTGCAAATAAACACAACCATGCTTTTACCTTCAATTAATTTTTTCCTTTATGTCTTCTTTGCGTCTCCAGTAGCGGCAGAGTTTTATAAATCCAAACCTCTTCTAAAGAGCCCAACATCACATTTTTTTCCAACACAAGCAACAACAATTTAGATTTATAGTAATAGATTTGTACAACAAAACAACAGTATACAAACTCAATGAGTAAAATAAAAATACTTGCTTTATTTATTATTGCCTCCATTGTTATATGCCTCTTTACCTTTAATAGCGCCTTTACCCAATCTAACTACCAAGCAGAAATCAATGCTTGGCACAAAAATAGAATAGAAAATTTAAAATCACCCAACGGCTGGTTAAATCTTATTGCCTTAGAATGGCTCAAACCCGGTAAAAACTCAATTGGCACAGACAGCTCTTGCACCATCTCCAAGAACATCGCAAACTGGGATTCCCTGATTGGAACATTTATGCTTGGCGCAGGAGAAGTAGTTTTTAAATCCGCAAGAAACATTCCCGTTTACTTTGGAAAACAAGAAATAAAATCGGTAAAAATTTTCGATTTCGAAACCGAAGATAATCTTGAATTAACTTACAAAAACTACAAATTCATCATCATCAAAAGAGGGGAGAAGATAGGCCTTAGAATTAGAGATTTAGAAAGCCCACTCATGCAAAAAGACTTGCAAATAGAGAGGTTTACTGTTGATGAAACATACAAAACAATGGCATCCCTTTCAAAAACAGACACAAGCAATTTTATTGCCGTGGACAATGTAATTGGCCAAACCACGCAAACACCCTATGCTGGAACATTAAAATTTTCCTTAAAAAATCAAGAATTTCAATTGGCAGCGCTTGACGAAGGGGAGGACCTCTTTATTGTTTTTGCCGATAAAACATCTGGTCTTGAAACCTATGGTGGAGGTAGATTTTTATATGCTAAAAAGCCAAAAATGGGAGAATTGGTGGAGCTAGATTTCAATAAATCCTATAACCCGCCTTGTGTTTTTACCAATTTTGCAACTTGCCCTTTGCCACCAAAGAGTAATTTTTTAAACATAAAAATTGAGGCAGGAGAAAAAACAGTTCCAAAGAATTAGTAAATGGGTTTTAAACAAAAACTAATAAACACGTTCTACAAGCCAATTCTGCAGCAATATTTAAAAAAAGACAGAACCTATAAAAAATTTGGTCTCACACTATCCGTTCCATCTGGAGTATTTCACCCTGCATTTTTTGGAACAACACTTTTTTTAGCAAAATTTATTACCTCATTATCACTCAAAAACAAAACGCTTTTAGAAGTAGGTTGTGGTGCAGGCTTGCTTAGCATTTTAGCAGCAAAAAGTGGAGCTGTTGTTACCGCCATCGATATCAATCCCAAAGCAGTAGAAACCGCTAAAACAAACAACAGTCAAAATAGCACAAACATTAGTGTTATAGAATCCAATTTGTTCCAAAACGTCTCACAAACCTTTGATTTTATTCTTGTAAATCCTCCCTTCTTCAAAAAAAATCCAATACATCACTGGGAGTATGCTTGGCTGGCTGGACAAAACCTAGAGTACTTTCACAGTTTTTTTCAACAACTCAATACGGTTACGCACACAGAAAGCAGCATATACATGGTATTGGCAGAAAATTGCCCATTACAAGAAATATTTTCAATAGCCCAACAATACCACTATATTATTATTGAAATAGTTTCCCAAAAACTATTTTATGAAAAACAAATGATTTATGAGATAAAACAACGGGAAAAACAATAGTTGTTTTAGAATAAAGTCCAAAGACAGTTTGTTTTTTTGCAACGAAAATTTTCTCACAAAAAAAACTTTAACTACTTGTCAAATTGTACTTACAAATTGTTCGCAAACAATAAAATTAATCTATTTCCATTTTCCCAAAAGTACAGCTTGCACCACTGCAAAGGAAAAGGAAACTATGGGTTTACTTTGAATTTACTTGACAAAATTTTTAGAACAGAAACCAAAGAATCAGAATAAAATGAAATCAAAAGTTTTAATTGGATCAAAAAGCAAACAGTGTAAACTCTCCAAGTAGGAGCTTAGCAGAATCCTTGCATCCGCAGCGGCTAAGCGTAAGAGCTTAGTTCCATTTCTCACCCAATTAGCCGCAGTTTGAACTTCATAGCTTTTTAATTCAGCATTTGTACTTGAATTAAGTATCATATTCTTTGGCGCAACTCTAATAAAATTTATTTATCTTCAGCTATTGATGAATTTTATTTTTCTGTATGTTTGATAAAAAAAATAAGTAGGTATAATCCTTATAAATCACCGATAATCTAATCTAAATCTTTTCTATCGATAAGTAATTGGTTGGGATATAAATTGTATATAGGCAAGCTTTTCAGACGACATAATGACAATCTAACAAATAATAACAAAACAACAAACAGACAAAAAATGAAAAAAAAAATTTCAATTTTCACGATGACAATGGTTTTAATGACCACAACAACATTTGCCCAAACTGAATTAAAAGAGTATAGAGCGGGGCATACTTTTAATGTTAGTTTGCCAGACTATATGACTAAAACAGCAGGAATTAATAGTGCCTCGGCAATACAATATAAAAGTGCAGTCAAAGACGTTTACGGTTTTATTATTTTCGACACTAAAGAAGAATTAGGCTTAGTTGAAATGAAGTACTCGTCAACGAATGAATTTTACGAAGATTTTATTAAAGACTTCTTAATAGATGAAGATAAAAGAAAAGTTTCAAAGCCTTTATCACAAAAAAATGGTGATATAAATTTTATTGAGTGCGATGTAACCTATTACGACAAGGATGCTAAAACGGATATTTATTATTTAGTTGGAATTGTAGAAACCAAAACTGCTTATTACAAAGTTTTGTCTTGGGCAGTAGCAGAAAACAAAGACAAATTTAAAGCTGACTTCCAAAAAATAATTTACAGCATAAAAGATTAACTAATAAATTTAAATAACAAACAAATGAAAAAAGCAATAGTAATTATTTTTACAGTCTTAGCGACAATTAATGTATTCGGGCAAAACTTTGAAGGAAAAATATTTTATACCAACTCGTATAAAAGTAAAAACCCTAAAATGACCGACCAACAATGGACATCAATGATGGGTTCAACGCAAGAGTATCTAATAAAAGGTGGCGACTACAAATCTATTGCAAATGGGACTTTAGTTCAATGGCAAATCTATATAAATAAAGACAACAAACTTTATAACAAAATGTCAAACTCTGAAACTGCTCTTTGGAATGACGCAAGTATTCAAGGTGACGAAATTCTATAAGTTGAGGTGAATAAAGGAGTAACAGAAATCTTAGGCTATAAATGTGACGAAGTAATCTTGACTTGTAAAAGTGGCGTTCAAAAATATTATTTCAATTCCAAATTATCAGTTGACACAAAACTATTTGTAAATCATAAATTCGGTAACTGGTTTGACTATCTTTCAAAATCAAATTCTTTACCTTTGAAATCAATTATTGAGTCAGCACAGTTTACAATGGAAAGTGTTGCGACAGAAGTTAAACCAATGAAACTCGACACTAAGACGTTTGAACTTCCAACAGGCACCAAGACAGAAAAAAGCCCATATTAATGGACAGAAAACCAGCTTATAACCGCACTTTGGCAATTTGTGGGTTCTCCCCGGCGAATCATCTTTGCTTGAAAGTTTTTTGGTTACAAAAAGTTCAGTTCTCTTTCGCCGCGGCAAACTAATTTTTGTGATGAAAAGCCTATCAATCGCCAATCTGAAAACGTTAGTCATAATTTTCCAACAGATCATATAGATAGACAGGCAATAAAATCAAACTCAAAAATTTGAATTAAAAATTGCACTATTACCAATTTTAGGTAACTTTGCGAAAAGTACAAATTAAATGAAAAATACATCAGTATCCCTAGGAAATTATTTTGACCAGTTTGTAAGTAGCCAAGTTTCTGTAGGACGTTATAAAAATGTGAGTGAAGTTATACGTGCAGGACTACGACTATTAGAGGATGAAGAAAATAAAGCTATTGCTTTGAGAAACGCAATTCAAAAAGGTTTAGAAAGCCCAAGAGTCGAAAGTTTTAACTTTGACGAAAACTTGATAAAACTAAAGGCCGAAAAAAGAAAAAATGGCTAAGGTTATTTTAAGACAGCAAGCCATTGACGACTTGAATACTATTTGGGAATATACTTTTGAAAAATGGTCTGAAACCCAAGCAGACAAATATTATGCAATGCTGAAACTTTCGTGTTTGGAAATCGGGAAAAATCCTGAAATAGGAAAAGAATATTATGATATTAGTAAAAATCTACTCGGATTAAATTCAGGAAGACATATAATATTCTATCAATTTATTGACCAATACGAAATTGAAGTTATCAGAATTTTGCACGAAAGTATGGATTTGAAAATCAGATTGAATGAATGAAAAAAAACAGCCACTAACAGCAAATTAACAATTGGCGAGTTCGCCCTGGCGAATTGTCTTCGCTTGAAAGTTTTGCGGAAACAAAAAGTTCA
>JBAXQC010000113.1:0-4807 GCA_037131955.1 Bacteroidota bacterium | reverse complement strand
GCTTGGTTCGCAACTTTTGTTCCACCGTATGTAGGATAGTTTCCAGAGAAATACCAATCGCCATTATGATTTGGAATTGCTAAATGCAATCCTTCTATACTTTGATAGATAACAGAAACTTCAGCTTTTACTTCTTCTGATTTTATCATGGAGGCAATTTGAGCAGAAAGTTCTTCGGCAGTAAAGTGCTTATAAATTTCTTTTGCAGCGTTTACAATTTCATTTTCTTTGGAGTTTATTTGCAATTTACATTTTTTATAAACTTCCTCTATTAGTTTTACATTTCCTGATTTTTTCAACAATTCAATTGCTGCCTGAAAAGCAATAAAATCTCCCATCTTGGCCATGTCAATTCCATAACAATCTGGGAAACGAATTTGTGGTGCCGATGAAACAATAATTATTTTTTTAGGACCTAAACGATCTAATATTCTGATGATACTTTGTTTTAATGTAGTTCCTCGTACAATAGAATCGTCCATTACTACCAAGGTGTCCACACCATTATTTACGCAGCCATACGTTACGTCATATACGTGAGCAACCATTTCGTCTCTGTGCAAATCATCGGTAATAAATGTTCTAAGTTTAGCATCTTTAATGGCTAATTTTTCTACTCTTGGTCTTTCGGATAAAATTTCCTTTAGTTGCTCTGAACTTAAATTTTTGTTATCTATACTAGTGAATTTTTTATTTGCTAAATAATTTTCTAATCCTTCTACCAGGCCATAAAATGCAACTTCTGCAGTGTTTGGAATGAAAGAAAAAACTGTGTTTTTTAAATCATAATTCAATTCTTTTAAAATAGTTTCCGTAAGTGCAAATCCAAGTTTTTTTCTTTCTTTATAAATGTCTGCATCACTACCTCTCGAAAAATAAATTCTCTCGAACGAACATGAAATTTTTTCTGTGGATGGATTAATATTTACTTCGGAAATTGAGTTATTTTTTTTGATTATCAATGCATTTCCTGCACCTAATTCTTTTATATTTTCTATCTGAACATTAAATGCAGTTTGAATTGTAGGTCGTTCAGATGCCACAATTACTACTTCATCGTCTTGGTAATAAAACGCTGGTCGAATAGCTTTGGGGTCTCTTAACACAAAGGCATCGCCATGCCCAATTAGCCCGGCCATAACGTAGCCTCCGTCCCATTTCTTACTGGCTTCTTTTAAAATATTTTCAATGTCTAATTGTTCAGCAATTAAAGGTGAAATTTGTTCGTTGTTAAACCCTTGTTCTTTAAATTTTTTTACCAGCTTATCATTTTCAATATCCAAAAAATGACCTATCCTTTCCATTACAGTTATGGTATCTGCTTTTTCTTTTGGATGTTGACCCAATTCTACCAATTGCTGAAAAAGTTCTTCAACATTAGTTAAATTAAAATTTCCGGCAACCACTAAATTTTTACTTTTCCAGTTGCTTTGGCGCAAAAAAGGATGGCAACTTTCTATGCTATTAACGCCGTATGTTCCATATCTTAAATGGCCTAAAAAAAGTTCACCGGTAAAGGCTAAATTCTTTTTTAGCCAAGCAGTATCTTTTAGTTTTTCGGGATTATTTTTTTTTACAAATTCAAACCTAGAATGAATTCTTCCAAAAATATCTTTTAAAGGTTGGTTCTCATTTGAGCGGTACCTGCTAATGTACCTTTCTCCGGGCTCTGTATCAAATTTTATACTAACAACACCTGCACCATCTTGCCCTCTGTTGTGTTGTTTTTCTAAAAGTAAATAAAGTTTATTTTGTGCATAAAAAGGAGTACCATATTTTTCCAAGTAATAATCTGCAGGCTTAAGCAATCTAACCATTGCTATACCACATTCGTGCTTAATTTGTTCGCTCATAAAATTTAGAGAAAGCAAAGATAGTTTTTTGAAAATAGTTAAAAGGGTTATTTCTTAATAAATGTTCTTATTTTTGCTTTCCAATTTTTAAAAACCAAATAAGACAAGTGTCAATAGAGGTAATAGGAGTAACAAAAATTTACGGACAACAAAAAGCATTAGACGATGTAAGTTTTACTATAAATCGTGGCGAAATTGTTGGTTTCTTAGGTCCAAACGGAGCAGGAAAGTCTACCATGATGAAAATTATTTGTTGTTATTTGCCGCAAAGTAAGGGCACTGTAAAGGTAAATGGGCTGGACGTTAAAGAAGAATCTATTGCAGTAAGAAAAAAGATTGGATACTTGCCAGAGCACAATCCACTTTACTTGGAGATGTATGTTAAAGAATACCTTGAATTTGTTTTGGGTTTGTATGGAAAATCAGAAAATAAAAAGCAAAAGGTTTCGGATATTATCGAATTGGTTGGTTTAAAAATTGAACAGAATAAAAAGATTTCTGCATTATCCAAAGGCTACCGTCAAAGAGTAGGTTTGGCGCAAGCATTAATTCATCAGCCAGAAGTATTGATTTTAGACGAGCCTACAACCGGTTTAGACCCAAATCAGTTGGTAGAAATAAGAAACGTAATAAAATCTGCGGGTAAGGAAAAAACAGTATTGTTTTCTACCCATATAATGCAAGAAGTAGAAGCTGTTTGCGATAGAATTATTATCATCAGCAAAGGTAAAATTGTAGCAGACGAGAACAAAGCAGGGATTAAAAATTTGCAATCCACAAAAAAGCAAATCATAACAGTAGAATTTGACAAAGCAGTTAGCGAGAGTTTGCTCTTAAAAATTACGGGTGTGAACAGTGCTGTTTTATTAAAAGACAATTTGTGGAAGTTAAGTTCAAATTTAATGGATGATTTAAGACCTAAAATTGCAAAGTTTGCACAAGAAAATAATTTATTGATTTTAACCATGGTTAAAGTAGAGGAAACACTGGAAGATGTATTTAGAAATTTGACTTCTTAATTTTATAAAAAACCTTTAAAACAAAACATTTATAAGATTATTGGGTTAGAAAATTAGATAAAAAAATGAGTCAAACAATATTACAAGAAGAAGTTACAATTTTATTTTCAGGCGATAGCGGAGATGGAATACAGCTAACAGGAAGTCAGTTTACAGATACAGCCGCTTTTATTGGTAACGACGTATCTACATTTCCAAATTTCCCTGCCGAAATTAGAGCCCCACAAGGAACGCTTGCAGGTGTTTCTGGCTTTCAATTGCATTTTGGTAGTATAGAAATAAATACTCCGGGAGATTATTGCGACGTGCTAGTTGTTATGAATGCGGCAGCTTTAAAAGCAAATATCAAGCAACTTAAAAAAGGTGGGACTATCATCGCCAATGTGGATGGGTTTGATGTGAAAAATTTAAACCTAGCAAAAATTCCAGTAGATAAAAATCCAATTTATGATGGAAGTTTAAGTGATTTTAAATTAATTTCTTTTGATGTTACAAAACTCACCAAGCAAACGCTTGAAGGCTCTGGATTAGGCACAAAAGAAATTGACAGGTGTAAAAATATGTTTATTCTTGGTTTGTTGTATTGGATGTACAACAGACCATTAGAAAATACCATTGAACATTTAAAAGATAAATTTAAAAAAAGAACAGAATTAATTGAAGCAAATACCAAGGTTTTAAAAGCTGGTTACAATTATGGCGATACCACCGAGGCAATGGGCAACAGGTATGAAATAAAAAAAGCCACAATGCCGGTTGGAAAATACAGGGCAATACAAGGAAACACGGCAACAGCCTTGGGTTTGATTACGGCATCAGAAAAATCTGGACTGGAACTGTTTTATGGTTCTTATCCAATTACGCCGGCTTCGGATATACTTCATGAGTTGGCGCAGCATAAAAATTTTAATGTAAAAACTTTTCAGGCCGAAGATGAAATTGCTGCAATTTGTGCAGCCATTGGTGCCTCCTTTGGAGGTTCATTGGGTGTTACGGCTTCTTCTGGGCCAGGTATTGCACTAAAAACAGAGGCAATAGGATTAGCTCTAATGTTGGAATTGCCATTGGTAATTATTAATGTTCAAAGAGGAGGTCCCTCAACAGGTTTGCCAACAAAAACAGAACAAGCAGATTTGTTGCAAGCAGTTTATGGTCGTAATGGTGAATCTCCTATTGCAGTAGTTGCCGCAAAAACTCCCAGCGATTGTTTTTATATGGTGCTTGAAGCATGTAAACTGGCAGTAGAATTTATGACTCCTGTTATGTTTTTATCCGATGGCTTTATTGCTAATGGAGCAGAACCCTGGAAGTTTCCAAACTCCGCTGAAATTGCAGAGATTAAAGTAAAATTTGCTGAGTTAAATGTTCTTGAAAAATTTCTTCCTTACAAAAGAAACGAAAAATTGGCAAGACAATGGGCAATTCCCGGAGTAAAAGGATTAGAACACAGAGTTGGCGGAATTGAAAAAGAAGATCTTACAGGGAACATTTCTTATGATCCCGAAAATCACGAAAAGATGGTGAAAATTAGGGCTGCAAAGATTGATAATATTGCAGATTATATTCCTTTGCAAAAAATTGATCAAGGCAACGAGAGTGGAAAAATAGTAATATTAGGTTGGGGTTCAACTTATGGTTCAATAAAAACAGCAGTGGCCGAATGTATTCGCCAAGGTATTAGCGTTAGTCATGTTCACTTAAATTATATTCATCCATTCCCAAAAAATTTGGGCCAAATTCTTAAAAAATTTGAAAAAGTAATTGTTCCTGAATTAAATAACGGCCAGTTAGTAAAACTCATAAGAGATAAATTTTTAATAGACGCAAAAGGATTTAATAAAATTAAAGGTTTGCCATTTTATGTATCAGAATTGGTGGATAGAATTAAAGAAGAAAATCAGTAAATTGTTTGATGAAAAAAACTGCGTTAATCAC
>JBAXQC010000112.1:0-5191 GCA_037131955.1 Bacteroidota bacterium | reverse complement strand
AAACTTTTTTGATTAATATTTGTTAGTAAATTTTGATAAATAGTTCAACAAAAACTTAAATTGCTTACTTTTGTCCATAATTAGATTAATTCTAAATAAAAAACAAACATTATGATAACTGTTTCAGAATCTGCAAAAAGCAGAGTTTTGGATTTGCTTAAAGAAGAAAACAGACCTACAGATAGTTTAATTAGGGTTGGTGTTGAAGGCGGAGGCTGTAGTGGACTTTCTTATAAATTAGAATTTGATGGCACTGCAAAAGATGGCGATCAAATCTTTGAAGACAAGGGAATTAAGATTGCTGTAGATAAAAAATCGTTTCTTTATTTAATTGGAACAGAGCTTGATTTTACTGGTGGATTAAATGGAAAAGGTTTTGTATTTAATAATCCCAATGCTTCCAGAACATGCGGTTGCGGAGAAAGCTTTTCGGTATAATTGATGGAGATAATTGACGAAATTACGCAAGGCGACTATAAGTACGGCTTTGTAACCGACATAGAATCTGACAATGCTCCAAAAGGTTTAAACGAAGATATCATTAAATTTATATCGTCAAAAAAAAACGAACCTCAATGGATGTTAGATTACAGGTTAACAGCTTACAAACATTGGTGCAGTTTAACTGAACCAAAATGGGCACATGTAAATTACAAACAACCCGATTTTCAAGATTGTATTTATTATTCTGCACCCAAACAAAAAAAGCAACTCAATAGCCTTGACGAAGTTGACCCAGAATTGCTAAAAACTTTCGAAAAATTGGGCATATCTTTAGAAGAGCAAAAGCGTTTATCAGGCGTGGCAGTAGATTTTGTGATGGACAGTGTATCCGTAAAAACGTCTTTCAAAGAAAAATTGGCAGAGCTGGGAATTATTTTTTGTAGTTTTGGCGAAGCGGTTCAAGACCATCCCCAATTAATACAAAAATACATGGGAACTGTTGTTCCTTATACCGATAATTTTTATGCTGCATTAAACAGTGCAGTTTTTACCGACGGTTCTTTTTGCTTTATTCCAAAAGGTGTGAGGTGCCCAATGGAACTATCAACCTATTTTAGAATAAATAGTGCCGGCACGGGGCAATTTGAAAGAACATTAATTGTTGCCGAAGACGATGCTTATGTAAGTTACCTCGAAGGGTGCACTGCTCCAATGAGAGACGAAAACCAATTGCATGCAGCTGTAGTAGAAATTGTTGCCCATAAAAATGCGGAGGTAAAATACAGTACCGTTCAAAACTGGTATCCTGGCGACAAAGACGGAAAAGGAGGAATATTTAATTTTGTTACCAAACGTGGAATTTGCTTGGGCAATAATTCTAAAATTAGTTGGACACAAGTAGAGACTGGTTCTGCTATTACTTGGAAATATCCCTCAGTAATTTTAAAAGGAGACAATTCAATTGGTGAATTTTACAGTGTGGCTGTTACAAACAATTTGCAGCAAGCCGACACAGGAACAAAAATGATTCACGTTGGCAAAAACACAAAATCAACCATTATAAGCAAGGGAATTTCTTGTGGCTTTAGCAACAATTCGTACAGAGGATTGGTAAAAATTCACAAGAGTGCTGATAATGCTAGAAATTTTAGTCAGTGCGATAGTTTGCTAATGGGAGATAAGTGTGGAGCACATACTTTTCCTTACATAGAAATAGGCAACAATACAGCAGTTGTAGAGCATGAAGCAACAACGTCTAAGGTTGGCGAAGACCAAATATTTTATTGCAAACAAAGAGGTATCGATACCGAAAAAGCAATAGGATTAATTGTTAATGGTTATTGCAAAGATGTATTTGATCATTTGCCAATGGAGTTTGCAGTAGAGGCACAAAAACTTTTATCGGTAAGTTTAGAAGGGTCTGTAGGATAAAAAATTAATTTAAAAACGATGTTATCAATAAAAAACATAAAAGCTTCGGTTGAAGGCAAAGAAATATTAAAGGGAATTAATTTAGAAATTAAGGCAGGAGAAGTTCACGCTATAATGGGCCCAAACGGCTCTGGAAAAAGCACTTTATCGGCAGTATTAAGTGGGAAAGACGAGTTTGAAGTAACGGAAGGAGAGGTTACGTTTGAAGGTAAAGACCTATTAGAAATGCAAGCCGAAGTAAGAGCAAGAGAAGGAATTTTTTTGGCTTTTCAATATCCGGTAGAAATTCCTGGTGTGAGCAACATTAATTTTCTAAAAACTGCCATAAACGAAATTAGAGCACATAAAGGACTGGGCTCTATTGAGCCTAGAGAATTTTTGAACATGGTAAAAGAAAAACAGAAATTGGTAGAGCTAGATGGAAAGTTGGCAAACAGAAGCGTGAACGAAGGATTTAGTGGAGGAGAAAAAAAGAGAAACGAAATTTTTCAAATGGCCATGCTACAACCTAAATTGGCTATTTTAGATGAAACAGATTCTGGTTTAGATATAGATGCATTAAGGATTGTTGCCAACGGAGTTAATCAGTTAAAAACAAAAGACAATGCATTTGTAGTAATAACCCATTACCAAAGATTGTTAGATTATATAGTTCCAGATTTTGTGCATGTTTTGTACAAAGGAAGAATTGTAAAGTCAGGAACAAAAGAGTTAGCGCTTGAACTAGAAGAAAAGGGATACGACTGGATAAAAGAAGAATTAGGAGAAACAATTGCTTAAGCAGTAGAGAATAAATTTATCCAACAAAAAACAGAACAGAATTAATGGATGTGATTACTGAAGTACAAAAAAAAATAAAATCAGAAAAAGTTGTTTCTTTTCCAAATAAGAAAAACGAAGAGTATAAATATTGTGATGTTGAAAAAGTTTGGAATCAAGGATTTTTGAACGATTCAAATTATTCTTCGGAAGCGCTCAATACGTTAATTGAAAACACAAGAAGTAACTATTTAATTTCTAATGAATCAGTTTTATTTGTTGTTGTAAACGGTAGCCTCAGATTTGATTTGTCTAAAAACAGTGAACATGCTGATTTTGAATTTTTAGACTTTAATATAGCTCTTCAAAAATATCCAATACATATTGAATCACATTTTGGAAAGATTGCAAATGCAGATTCAGACCCTTTAGTTGCACTAAACACTGCAGGTTTTAACGAAGGATTGTTCCTGAAAATCAAAAAAAACGCAATAATTCAAGATTCAATTACCATACTAAACATTAGCATTTCTAATCAGCCAATTAATTACAACAGTCGCCAATTAATTATAATAGAAGAAAACGCAGAGCTTACCATAAACGAACTTTTTGTTTCAGATGAACCTACAAAATCATTTGCCAACAACGTAACCGAAGTTTTTGTAGACCAAAATGCCAAAGTAAATTTTATACGATTACAAGACGAAAAAACCAATAGTAATTTATTTTGCAATTTGTGGGTTACAACAAAAAAGGACAGTGTTTTTTCTGATCATTTATTTACTTTCTCTGGAAGCGTTGTAAGAAACAACACTACAATTGTTTTAGGTGATTCTAATACAGAAGCACACTTAAATGGATTGTATTTATTACAAGAAAACCAGCTTGTGGACAACCATACGTTGGTAGATCATCAAATGCCAAATTGCTACAGCAATGAGCTTTACAAAGGGGTAATGGACGATAAATCAACAGCGGTGTTTAACGGAAAAATTTTTGTTAGAAAAGATGCTCAAAAAACTAATGCTTACCAAAGCAATAGAAATATTTTATTGTCGCCAAACGCAACCATTAATACAAAACCGCAATTAGAAATTTATGCCGACGATGTAAAGTGTAGTCACGGAACATCCACAGGTAAATTGGATGAAACAGCCTTGTTTTATTTAAAAAGCAGAGGAATAGGTTTTGAGAATGCACAAAAACTTTTATTGCAAGCATTTGTTTCAGAAGTATATGAAAAGCTTCCCAACCAAGAATTTAAAAGTATCATACAAAATAGAATAGAGCAGCGGTTTAGCTAAAATGCAAAATATAGAAAGTAGCAAAAAGGTTTTTGAGTTTGATGTAGAAAAAATCAGAAAAGATTTTCCTATTCTCCAAAGAGAAGTAAACAATAAAAAACTTGTCTATTTTGACAATGCAGCAACTGTTCAAAAACCTCAAGTTGTTATTGATGCAATTTGCAATTATTACAAACTATACAATAGCAATGTTCACAGAGGAGTGCACACATTGTCGCAGGAAGCATCTCACCATTACGAACAAGCAAGAATAAAAGCAGCAGCATTTATTGGAGCAAAAAGCGCTCAAGAAATTATATTTACAAAAGGAACTACCGATGGAATAAACTTGGTAGCTCAGTCGTTTGTAAAACCAAGATTGCAGAAAGGTAACGAAATAGTATTGACGATGATGGAACATCACAGCAATATTATTCCATGGCAAATGATAGCCGAAGAAAATGAAGCCGTTTTAAAAATTGCGCCAATTTCTGAAAGTGGAGAATTGTTACTGGAGGAATTTGAAAAACTTATTTCTAAGCAAACAAAATTTATTGCAGTTACTCATGTTTCCAATACCATGGGAACAATCAATAATGTTTCTAAAATTATAGAAATAGCCAAGAAGCACAATATTTCAGTTTTGATAGATGGTGCACAAAGTGCTCCTCACATGCAGGTAAATGTAGCCACTATGGATTGCGATTTTTATGTATTTAGCGGACACAAAGTTTACGGCCCTACAGGCATTGGCGTTTTATATGCAAAAGAAGAACATATAAATTCTATGCAACCTTACCAAGGTGGTGGTGGAATAATAAGCACGGTTACTTTTGATAAAACAACGTATGTGCAAGGTCCATTAAAGTTTGAAGCGGGAACGCCAAACATAGAAGGCGCTATTGGTTTGGCAGCTGCATTCGATTACTGCAATAAAATTGGCATGGAATCAATTTTTGAACACGAAACCATGCTATTAAAGTATGCTAATTCACAATTTAAAAATTTTCCTCAAGTAAAAATTATAGGCACAACAGAGCACAAAGCAGGAGTAATTTCTTTTGCTCTAGAAAATATTCACCCATTTGATATTGGTACTCTGCTAGATAAATTTGGAATTGCCGTAAGAACTGGTCATCACTGCACACAACCATTGATGAACTTTTTTAATATTCCAGGAACCACCAGAATGTCATTTGGAATTTATAACACTACCCAAGAAATAGATTACTTTTTTCAAGCCTTAGAAAAGGTGTTGAGGATGTTGAGTTGAA
>JBAXQC010000111.1:0-5335 GCA_037131955.1 Bacteroidota bacterium | reverse complement strand
ACATCTGGATTTTTAAAAAAATCAGATTCAGGTATTAATCCTCTAACTGTTTCTATGGTAAAAATTCCAAGCACAAGTCCAATGTAACCTGCAAAGCCCGTTATTAAAATACTTTCTTGCATAATTAAAGAAACAATACTTACGGGTGTTGCTCCCAAAGATTTTCTAATTCCAATTTCTTTTGTTCTCTCTTTTACAACTATCATCATAATGTTGCTAACGCCAACAATGCCTGCTATGATCGTTCCAATTCCCACAATCCAAATAAAAATTCTAATGGAATAGATAACGGTCATTATTTTTTTAAAATTTTCAAAATTATTGTTCACATATATTGCATTGTCATCTTCTACGGCAAATTCATGAACTTTTGCCAATCTTTGTTTTAAGCTGTTAGAAAGCTCTATACTTTGCTCAAGAGAGGGATGATTGGTGGTTAATACCAATTGGTCTACAAAATTATTTCCAGTAAAAACAAGTTGTGCAGTGGAGTAGGGGATATAGATTCTGTTGTTGTCCCAAATTCCACCTGGATCATTAAACACACCAATTACAGTAAAGCTGAAACCGTTTAAAAAGAAAACTTCGCCAATGCACAAACCGTCGTTAAATAATTCTTTTTTTACTGGTTTTCCTATTACAGCAACTTTTCTGTTTTCGCTTATGTCTAATGGATTCAAAAATCTTCCATCAATCACTTTAAGGTTTTCGCCAAACATTATATCAGGGTTTCCGCTTCTTACATTAAAGTTGGCCGTTCTGTTTTTATAAACTACGCTGGTAATTTTGTCTAAACCAAGTTGAGGAGTGATGTGTTCTACCTCTTTAAATTCTTTTTTTAAATTTTTGTAATCAGAGTTATCAAATTTTACCAATCTTCCGGGTTTGTATCCTTTGTGAGCAATAGAAGTAACTCCATTGTATATCCATATACTGTTTGTTCCATCGGCTTCGAACATAGAACTGATGCCATTTTCTAGGCCTTTGCCTGCACCCAAAAGCACAATAAGCATGTATATGCCCCAAGCCACGCTAAAGCCTGTAAGAAAAGTACGAAGTTTGTTTTTTTTTATGGTAGAAAAAATTTCTTGCCATTTATCTAAATCAAACATTTTGGCAATGATTTTGGTTTACACTATAAAATAATAAGATTTGTAAAGGAACATAATTTTTTAATTTTATGGATTATGTTCAAGAAGAAAAAACAAAAAAGCAGTACTTATACATTAACGACAATGAAAAAAACAGTATTAATAACAGGGGCAACATCAGGAATTGGAAAAGCATGTGCAGAACTTTTTGCAAAGAATAATTACCGATTAATTTTAACTGGCCGCAGAAAAGAAAGGCTAGAAGAATTAGCTAAAAATCTAATTGGAACAGAGGTGTTTTTACTGAACTTTGATATCAGGCAAAGAAAGCAAACTTTTGATGCTATTGATAGTTTGCCGCAGGAGTGGAAGCAAATAGATTTGCTTATAAACAATGCTGGATTGGCTGCAGGTATTGCAAGTTTTGACAGCGCTGAACTAGACGATTGGGAGCAAATGATAGACACCAATTTAAAAGGCTTGTTGTATATAACCAAGGCAGTATTGCCATTGATGCCGGATAACAATGGAAGTCATATTATTAATTTGGCATCTATTGCAGGAAAGGAGGTTTATCCCAATGGAAATGTTTATTGTGCCACAAAATTTGCAGTGGACGCCTTGTCAAAAGCAATGAGAATAGATTTATTGAGCAGAGGAATTAAAGTAACTAATATTGCTCCGGGAATGGTAGAAACTGAGTTTTCTATTGTGCGATTTAAAGGAGATGTAGAAAAGGCAAAAAATGCTTACAAAGGCTTGCAACCACTAGTTGCAGAAGACGTGGCAGATGTAATATTTTTTGCAGCAAGTAGGCCGGCACATGTAAACATTAACGATATTGTTCTAACACCTGTTGCTCAAGGTTCGGCAACTTTAGCTATAAGAAAATGAAATTTTTAAAAACACCTTTTCTTTTAATTTTAATAAGTGTTCCTCATTTTTCTTTTCAGGAAAAACCATTTACTTTTTCTAAAACGGAAATAGAAATTGCGTTTAAATCATCTCAACTACCAGAGAGAACAAAACAAGAAAACCTGTTTGTATATTACTTGAATTTAGTGAGGCAAAATCCCAAAACATTTAAAGAAACTTACCTTAAAGCTTGGCTAGATTCTACTAAATTTCCAATGAACAAATTTGTTATTTCTTTGAACAAAGAATTAGAAGAACTACACAATTGTAGAAGTGTAAGTTACGACAAAGCCTTGTATAAACTTGCTAATGAACATGCCTTAGACATGGGAAAAAATGGTAAAATTGGTCATGTATCAAGTGGCGGAAAAAATTTTAATCAAAGAATTAATACCTATATAAAAGATTATAAAATTCTTAAGGAAGCCTGCCAATATGGTTACCAAGATGGATTAAGTATTTTAATTGATTTATTAATTGACGACGGCATTGAAAATTTAGGCCACAGAAAAACGCTATTAGATTGCGATTTAAGCAAAGTTGCACTATCCATTGCTCCGCATAAAAAATACAAAGTAAATGCGGTGGTAGAAATGGGAGAGAGTAAAAACTAGTAAACTTTATTTTAACTTTTCATTGTTTTTATGCCGTTGTGAATCTCTATCAGTTTTTTTTGCAAGGTTTTTTTCAAGTGCTTGTGTCAAATCAATTCCTGTTTGATTGGCAAGGCATATAATCACAAACAACACATCGGCCAATTCGTTAGACAAATCTAAATTATTTTCGTTTTGTTTTTTAGATTGATCTCCGTATTCTCTGGATATAATACGTGCTACTTCGCCAACCTCTTCCGTTAGAATTGCCATATTGGTAAGTTCGCTAAAGTATCTTACGCCATGTGTTTTTATCCAGTTGTCAACTGTTTCTTGGGCTTGTTTAATTGTCATGTTCTAAAAAATCTAAAATAAGTTCTGCCGTTATTTTTGGTGCTTCAAGGTTCAACGTATGCCCAACACCTTTTATCACCTCAAGCTTTGAATCAGGAATATTTAATGCAACATCTCTTGCCATTTCCATTTTTACAAGTATGTCGAATTCTCCTTGAATGATTAATGTTTTGGCTTTTATCTTTTTTATTTTTTGTCGGTAATCTGGCCTTTCTTCTGTTGCTTTCATCAACTTTAGAAGCGCCGTAGGATCCTGATTTGCTCCAACCCTTGATTCTTTTAAAACATCAATTGGAATAAACGGATTTTCAAAATAATTAGAACCTAATACAAAAGGCAACATAACATCCAATAGCATAGAATATCCACCTGTTTGGCACGAACGTTTCCAACTGAGCTCAATGGCTTTGAACTGTTCTGTTTTATGAGCAAATGTTGCCATTAAAATTAATTTACTTATCCAATCGGGATAGTTTAGTGCATAATGCTGTGCCACCAAACTGCCATAAGAAATACCTGCAATATGAGGTTCATTTATACCTAAAAATTGAACCAATTGCCATAAATCATTGGCATGTTCATCAAAGTTTTTTCCTTTAGCTTCCTTGTACGATTGCCCTTGAAAAATAAAATCTACTAATAATATTTTGTAGTCTTTTTCAAAATAAGGTGTCATAAATGCCCAAGCGGCAGTACTTTGCGAGAGTCCGTTTAAAAACACTATACATTTTGAACTAGAAATGTTTCCACGCAGTTCGTAATATATTTCTTCTTTATTGTTGTTTGTAAAATACATTTTTGTTTTTTTGCAGCAATATTTAGTAAAATTGAACGTTAAGGCTGCTAAATTAAGTTTAAAAAATAAAAACAGATAATTAATAAAATGAAGAAATGGTGTTTGGGATTTATCGTGCTGTTTGCATTTATTTCTTTTTTTAATTCTGGCTGCAAAAAAGAAGATTTAATTTCTAAAGACCCTTCTGCAAGATTATTTTTTTCTGACGATACAGTAATTTTTGACACTGTGTTTACTCAAATGGGAAGCACTACCAAAACATTAAAAATTTACAATAACTTAAATAGAAAATTAATTGTTTCGTCTATACGTTTAGCCGGTGGAAATAGCTCTGCTTACCGCTTAAATATTGATGGATTAAAAGCAAACTCAGCCAGCGATGTGGAAATTGGCCCGGGTGATAGTTTGTATATTTTTGTTGCAGTAACAATAAATCCTAACAATGCTAATTCGCCATTAATTGTTGCAGATTCATTGTTGTTTAGTACCAATGGGAATTCGCAAAAAGTAGATTTGGTTGCTTGGGGCCAAGATGCTAATTACATAAGGCCAACAAATTCTATTGGAGCTTTAAAATATTCAATTTTGGCAAATGCCAACGAAAATATAAGTTTAAATTCCAGTAAACCTTATGTGGTTTATGGTTATGCAGTAGTTGATTCTGCGGGAAGTTTAACCATTCCTGAAGGAACAAAGTTATATTTTTCAAAGAATTCTGGTTTATGGGTTTATAGAGGCGGAAAGTTAAAGGTAGAAGGAAGCTTTGCAAATCCTGTGTTGTTTTCGGGAACAAGACTCGAAGCAGATTACAGAGACCAAAATGGACAATGGGACAGAATTTGGATAAACGAAGGAGGTTCATGCAGCATAAACTTCGCAATTATTCAAAATGCATTTATTGGAATTCAGGCCGAAACTATTGTTGGAAGATGGTCCCCTGATGAAACAGGTTTAAGGTTGAGCAATACAATTATCAAAAATATGAGTGGTGCGGGAGTCCTATCTCGTTATTTTAATATTAGAGCATATAATAATTTAATTTACAATTGCGGTGGCTATTGTGCTGCACTTACGTTTGGTGGTAACTATACTTTTGTAAATAACACATTTGCCAATTATTGGTCGTTTCCTGTGAGAAAAACCCCGGCATTGTATGTTAACAATTACAACGAAATTCAAGATTTTCCATTAGACAGTTGTTATTTTGGAAATACAATTATTGATGGAAATTTAGAAGAAGAAGTTAAATTAGACCCTACGCCAAATTCAGGGTTTGCTTTTAATTATAAATTTGAGAATTGTGTTACTAAAATAAACACAAGTTTTTTTAGTAGCAATTCCGATAAATTTGTAGAGTGTATTAATAATTCATCTGCCTCTCAAAGTGGCTCCCAGAATGGCTTTTATAAAGATGTATCACTAAATGATTATGCTCTAAAAGAAGCTTCACCTGCAATTGCAAAAGGGAAATTTTTAATTATTGGAATTTTCAATAATACAGTAGATTTAAAGAACAATGCCTTTCTAAATCCGCCATCTATTGGGGCTTTTGAAAAGCAGTAGATAACTGAAAAGCTGGTGAAATG
>JBAXQC010000110.1:0-5429 GCA_037131955.1 Bacteroidota bacterium | reverse complement strand
CTAAAAAATCTTGCATGGTATAAAAACCTTTTTTATTTACCAGCCACTCTGCACTAAGCACAGCGCCCAAGGCAAATCCTTTTCTATTAAACGCTTCGTGTTTTATTTCTATTCTATCGTTTTCTGATTGAAAAATTAGTTTGTGCTCTCCTGTAACCTCTCCTTTTCTTATGCTTCGTAAAATAAAATCACTGTTTTTTTCTTTAGCAATTTCATAATTTACATTTTCCTGAGTTGGTTCGGGTAAAAAACTCATTTCACTCTTTACTGCATTTAACAAAGAAATAGCAGTTCCGCTTGGAGCATCTAATTTATGAATGTGGTGTGTTTCTTCTATTGCTATTGAATAGGAGTTATCCAGCACAAAACGTTTCATTAGTTCTGAAACTTTTTTGCTCATTTCAAAAAATAAATTTGCACCAATACTAAAATTAGAAGCATAGAGCAAACTTCCATTTTTGTTTTGAACAATTTCTTTTAGTTCAGTTATTTTATCATACCAACCTGTGGTGCCAACAACTATTGGAATATTTTTTACTAAACATTTTTCTATGTTTGATAACACTGAATCAGGATTGGTGAATTCAATAGCAACATCTGCATTAGAAATTGCATTTTCTACCTCATTATTTTCATTGGCAATACCAGTTATTTGATGGTTTCTTTCTGAACAAATTTTTTCAATTTGTTTTCCCATTTTTCCATAACCAATCAAAGCAATTTTCATACACTTATTTTAAATTTAATGTGAGATTTATGCCAGAATATGTTTGGGTTCTACCGGGCCAAATGCTTGGTTTGATGTTCAAACTCAAGTCATCGCTAATGTCAAAATAAAATAAGTGGGCGTCAACTGTAGCATCTACAATTTGCAAAACATAAATTAAAAATAAACCTACCGAAGCATATTCAAAGTTGGTTCTAAATCCATTTTGAATAACCAATAAATTGTCTGTAGTATATTTATTTGCGTAAACATCATCAAAGGGGATAGAATCTGGCGTGGCTGTACGTTTAACAATTATATCTCTGTAGCTATCGTAAGTTTTATAATTTGTATAGGCTAAATATCCCAAACCTCCTCCAATGGCATAAATAATTGGCGCTTTCCAATATTTCTTGTTGTAAATTTGGCCAGCACCAGGCAATACAGCCGAAAACAGTGTTGCCTTCTTAGGTGAATGAGGCTGAGTTTGCAATTTTTTTGTTGGTAAATTCTTGTTTGGCAAAGAGTCTGCAATTACTTGGCCTACAACATTATTGTTGCATAAATTACAAAACAAACCCATCAAAACAAATAAACGCAAAACCATTTTTTTTTTCATTTTAACAGGCCAATCATTTTTTTAATCAATGCTAAGCATGCTTAAAATAATTTTTAAATCTTGCTCAGAACCAAAAGGTATTTCAATTTTTCCTTTTCCGTTTGCGGCAACTTTTAATTGAACTTCTGTAGAAAAATATTCTCTTAAATCTTGCAAGGTTTTCTGCTGTTCAAAAGATAATGTGGCTTCTGAAGAACCAGATTCTTTAGAATTTTTTGAAAGAGGTTTTAGTTTTACTTTTTTGCCCTTAGATAAATCTTCAATTGCTCTTACGCTTAATTCATTCTCTAAAATTTGATGGTACAAATCAAGCTGTTCCACTTTATCTGCAATGGTAATTAAGGCTCTTGCATGACCCATAGAGATTTTTTGATCTCTTATTCCCAATTGAATTTCTTCGGGCAGTTTTAATAACCTTAAATAATTTGCAACAGTAGAGCGTTGCTTGGCAACTTTTTCGCTTACTTGTTCTTGCGTTAAATTGCATTCTTCCATCAATCGCTGATAAGAAATGGCAACTTCAATAGCATCCAAATTTTCTCTTTGAATGTTTTCTACCAAAGCCATTTCTAGCATTTCTTGGTCGTTGGCCAATCTAACATAAGCCGGAATTTGAGTAAGTCCTGCAAGCTGCGAAGCCCTAAATCTTCTTTCACCAGAAATAAGTTGAAACTTGTCGTAACCCATTTTTCTAACGGTTACAGGCTGTATGATGCCATGAACTTTTATAGAATTAGATAAGTCTATCAATGCTTCTTTTTCAAAATGTGTTCTTGGCTGAAAAGGATTTGTTTCAATTTGTTTAACGTCAATCATGGCAATTGAGCCAAGCGTAGAAGAGTTTCTTGTAGGATTTTCTCTGGTAGTAATATCTGTGTCACTACTGCTAAGCAAAGCACTTAAACCTCTTCCTAATGCCTTCTTTTTGGGATTATTGTTGTTATTCATTGTCTTCAGTTTCAATAATTTTTTCGTTTTCGTCAATTTGTGTTAAGCCATTTTTTTGAAGTACTTCTCTGGCAAGGTTCAAATAATTTATTGCACCTTTTGAAGATGCATCATGCATGATTATTGTTTCGCCAAAGCTAGGAGCTTCTCCAAGCTTAGTATTTCGCTGAATAATAGTATCAAACACCATAGATTGAAAATGTGTTTTTACTTCTTCAACTACTTGGTTAGAGAGCCTTAAGCGTAAATCGTACATGGTTAGCAAAATCCCTTCAATCTCTAGAGCGGGATTTAACCTGTCTTGCACAATTTTAATGGTATTGAGCAATTTTCCTAAACCTTCTAAGGCAAAGTATTCGCACTGAACCGGAACAATAACTGAATCAGAGGCAGTAAGAGAATTTACAGTTACTAAACCCAATGAAGGTGAACAATCTATAATAATAAAATCGTAATCGGGTTTTATTTTTTCTAAGGCATACTTCATCATTTGCTCACGATTGGGCATGTTTATTATTTCTATTTCTGCTCCTACTAGATCTATGTGTGCAGGCAACAAATCTAAATTTGGAGTATTTGTTTTTAAAATAATATCTCTTGGATTCACATCATTTATAATGCATTCGTAAATACTTGTTTTGATGTTTCTTGGATCAAAACCTACGCCTGATGTAGAATTTGCCTGAGGATCGGCATCCACCAGCAATACTTTATATTCTAATACCGCAAGGCTTGCAGATAGATTTATTGCGGTAGTTGTTTTTCCAACGCCACCCTTTTGATTGGCAACCGAAATTATTTTTCCCATTTTATTTATATTTTCCTTAGAGTTCTATTGTGTTTCCTATTTCTATTAAAATTAATTTTTTGCCTCCATATTCAAATTTTCTAAAGGCATCTTCTTTGTCAATTTTTATCATATCAAACGTATCATAGTGCAAACCAATAATGGTGTTGCATTTAATAAAATCTGATGCAATTACCGCATTGTCAACTCCCATCGTAAAATTATCTCCAAGGGGAAGTAAAGCAAAACTTAGTTTCCTAAACTCTCCTATCAATTTCATATCGTATGTGAGTGCGGTATCGCCCGAATAATAAAAGTTTCCATGAGAAGTTTCAATAATAAAACCCATAGCTGATCCACCGTAACTGCCATCAGGTAAACTACTAGAATGAATTGCTGCCACACATTTTACCTTGCCAAAATCGCACATCCACTTTCCACCAATATTCATTGGATGTATATTTTGCATCCCTTTTTTGGATAGCCACTCGCTAATTTCCCAACTGCATATAATTTGTGCATTGCTCTGTTGGGCAATAGTTTCAACATCTGCAATGTGATCATAATGACCATGAGATATTAAAATATAATCTGGTTGTATAGATTTAATGTCGATTTTTGCAGCAAGAGGATTGGGAGAAATAAAAGGATCAAAAAGAATTTTTTTACCATTTATGTCTACCTGAAAACAAGAGTGCCCAAAATATGTTATCTTCATTCTTAAATTTGAATTTTCTAAAAGCGATGGCGAATTTACTAAAATAAGAGTTTTCAACCGATTATTAACAAGAACAATTTACTAACAAAAGCATGATTACCGTTATAAATGCCACAAACAGAAAGGATAACAAAACTCAAGTTATTTCCAGGTACTATGTAAGTCTGCTGGAGCTAAAGGGAATAGATGTAAAATATTTTCCTTTGGAACTACTCCCCTCTTCACTGCTTGACGACCATTATGGGAACAATCCACCAGAATTAAAGAGATTAATAGAAGAATTTATTGAACCCGCCAAAAAGTTTGTAATAATTTCTCCAGAATACAACGGAAGTTTTCCGGGTATTTTAAAATTGTTAATTGACACTGTTCATCCCGACTATTTTAAGTATAAGAAAGCCGCATTGGTGGGTGTTGCCAGTGGCAGAGCAGGAAATTTAAGAGGACTAGACCATTTAACGTCTATTCTTAACCATTTGCAAGTGGACGTAATGGCACAAAAATCTTACGTTTCTTCGTTGATGAAATTAATAAACGAGGGAGAAGTAACTGACGAGACCACTAAAATTGTGATAGAAAAACAGATGGAGAGATTTTTGAGCTTTTAAGAAAAAAAAACTTTTTGTGCCCGGGATGAGATTCGAACTCACACGATTTCTCGCCACCCCCTCAAGATGGTGCGTCTACCAATTTCGCCACCCGGGCATTTTTCCTGCGAAAATAGTTTTATTTTTTTAAATTAAGGTTTTTGATAGAAACAAAATTTCGAATGCCGTTTTGCAGCCGCAAAATTTGGCGTCTGCCGCCTCAGTAAATGCTAATCTTAGTAATTACTGGGGTTATAAATGCTTTTTATTTGGCAATTTATTGTAAAAAATCTCCGTCAATTATAAGAAGTTTTACACTTTTTTCAGATGAAGAACGATGCGAACTAAGTTCATCTGAAACAATATATGTTTCGCCTTTTGATAATTTAATTTTTTCGCCTGTACTTAATTCGCTTACAAATTCTCCTTCTAAACAATATACAATATGCCCTTTCTTACACCAGTGGTCTGCTAAATATCCATTTGTATATTCTACAATTCTAAGTCTGAGGCCACCAAATTGCAAGGTCTGCCAAATTGCAATTCCTGTTTCGCCTTTGTATTCAATTTTCTCAACTGTATTCCAATCTATTTTCTGAAATGGAATATTACTCATCTTTTTTATAGTTTATTAATGTGTTTAGTTTTTTTTATCTGATTTATATACACTTGAGTTGTAACGTTCCATATAAATTTCTGGTTTCGGTATCTTATTAAAGCCATACTTCTCATAAAGCCAATCTGCTGTAGATGTCAATAAAATCCATCGTCTCAGTCCTTGTAAATTTGGATGACCCATTACACTGTCCATTAGTTTTTTTGAAAGTCCTTGTCCACGATAATCTTCCAAAACATAAATGTCACCTAAATATGCAATGGTTGAAAAATCGGATATTACCCTTGCAAATCCAATTTGTTTTTGATTATGAAATAGTCCAAAGTTTAGAGAATTTTCAATAGAAGTTTTTACTGTTTCAAAAGGAATGTTATCACTCCAACCCGAATATTTTGATAGAAAGTGATGGATAGCAGCAATATCCATTTTTGATTTGTCTGTTGTAATT
>JBAXQC010000109.1:0-5723 GCA_037131955.1 Bacteroidota bacterium | reverse complement strand
AAAAATAAACATCAGAAAACGGTAGATTTGAATCCCATGTTTTCGTTCAAATCAATTGATTTAATTGAGTTTACGAGAATTTTAGGGGGCTACTACTTAGTATAACATGAACCAAAGTTTTTTATACATTTACCTTTGCGTTAACAGACGCAATTTAATGAACAGCATGCAACATTAAAGTAATTTACAATTCTATCTGGTAGTGATAGTCTGTGGCATTGATAGCTAAACAGAAATAATATTGCTTTACAGAAATATTTTATTACTTTTGCAACCCTTTTGCACAAAAAACGATTTTTGTTGCTGTAACAACTTAAATTTAATACATGAAACTATCACAATTTAATTTTAACTTACCCAAAGAACTTATTGCCGAAACACCTTCAAAAAACCGAGACGAGTCTCGCTTAATGGTGTTAAACAGAAAAACAAAAAAAATAGAGCACAAGATGTTTAAAGATCTTTTGAATTATTTTGATGATGGTGATGTAATGATCACAAACAACACTAAAGTTTTTCCTGCCAGAATGTATGGTAATAAAGAAAAAACGGGAGCCAAAATTGAAGTATTTTTATTAAGAGAATTAAATCGAGAAAGTAGATTGTGGGATGTATTGGTTGACCCTGCCAGAAAAATTAGAATTGGAAACAAACTTTATTTTGGAGACGACGATAGCTTGGTTGCCGAAGTAATTGACAATACTACATCTAGAGGTAGAACGCTTAGATTTTTGTACGATGGACCATACGAGCAATTCAAGGCTACTATAGAATCTTTGGGAGAAACACCACTTCCAAAATACATAAAAAGGAAAGTAACTCCAGAAGACGTAGATCGTTTTCAAACTGTTTTTGCAGAGCACGAAGGTGCAGTTGCTGCTCCAACAGCAGGATTGCACTTTAGCAAAGAGCTGGTGAAACGTTTAGAACTAAAAGGCATTGATTTTTGCCCTATTACATTGCATGTTGGCTTGGGTACTTTTAGACCAGTAGAAGTAGAAGACCTTACCAAACATAAAATGGATTCTGAACAAATGTGGATCACACAAAGCACTGTGGACATTGTGAACGCAGCAAAAGCAAACAAAAAGAAGATATGTGCGGTTGGAACCACCACAATGAGAGGAATTGAAACTTCAGTATCTACCCTTGGAACCCTTAAGCCATTTGAAGGATGGACAAATAAATTTATTTTCCCGCCATATGATTTTAGCATAGCCAACAGCATGATTACTAATTTTCACATGCCCGAGTCTACTTTGCTAATGATGATTTGTGCTTTTGGAGATTTTGAATTTGTAATGGATGCTTATCGCACTGCTGTAAAAGAGAAATACAGATTTCTTTCTTATGGAGATGCAATGCTTATTCTATAATAAAGAAAATGTCTCGCTCAGTAATAATAGTTGCTGGAGGCAGTGGAACAAGAATGCAAACTTCTGTTCCCAAACAATTTTTGATTTTAAAAAAGAAGCCTTTATTGTATTATACACTAAAGGCTTTTTATGATTTTGACCCTCTGATAAAAATTATTTTAGTGCTTCCAGAAAAAAATATTGCCTACTGGAATAAGCTTAAGCACAACTATAAAATAACTATTCCTCACGAAATTGTTTGTGGAGGAACAACAAGATTCCAATCTGTAAAAAACGGATTGGCCAACATTTCTGATGAAGGGATGGTGGCAATACACGACGGAGTTAGACCATTTGTTAGTGCACAAACAATTAAAAATTGTTTTGATGGAGCTAATAGTAACGGAAATGCAATACCCGTTATTGGTTTGGTTGATTCTATCAGAGAACATGTTCAAAAGAAAAGTTACTCACGCAACAGAGAAAATTATACATTGGTACAAACGCCACAAACTTTTGTTACATTGCATCTAAAGAGAGCCTACGAACAAGAATTCTCTGAATTGTTTACAGACGATGCTTCTGTTTTAGAATCAGCAGGAGAAGATATTTTTTTAGTAGAAGGTAATAAGGAGAACATTAAAATTACCACCAAATTCGACCTTTTGGTTGCAAAAGCACTCTTGCAGAAATAGAAAAAGTAGTTGCAATAACAAAAACCCATTTTTTTCGTTTCTTTAAATTGTAAAAAAATTGATGTAGAATTTATCCTCGGTCAAAAACAAAGAATTGAAAAAAGCAAAGTCCACAATTTTATTTGTAGTATTTTTTACTCTATTTGTTTTTTCCATTACAAAAACTTTTTCTCAAGTAAGTAAAGTAAAAATAATTAGAAAAGCTTTTTCAGATTCTACTCAAGTAGATTCATTGAGCTTAGTTCCGGGAGAGGTTTTTATTTATAAGCTTTCGGGAGAAAACATCACCAACATTTTTAAGATAGACTATTCATCTTCGAGCATAAAATTACTAACAAAAATAGAAGTAGATTCTGTACAAATTAAATACAGAACATTTGATAAGCTGTATTCAAGAAAAGTTTTTAAAAAAGACATTACCAAACTAGAATACGAAGCATACAATTTTAAAAATCCTTATGCTATTGATGTTTCTGCACCCAACCAAGATTATTTTAAAACAGAAGGATTAAACAAAACAGGAAGTTTATCAAGAGGAATATCTTTTGGAAACAACCAAGATGTAGTAGTAAATTCAAGTTTAAATTTACAACTTAATGGAAAATTGTCTGAAAATATAAATTTAACCGCAGCAATTTCTGACAATAATATTCCAATTCAGCCCGACGGAAACACACAACAATTGCAAGAGTTTGACAGAGTTTACATACAGTTGAATGACGAAAAAAGCAAATTAATTGTTGGCGACTTTCAGTTGTATAAGCCAACTGCTTATTTTATGACATATAACAAAAGGGCTCAAGGTGGAAGCTTCTCATCGGAATTTAGTTTGGGAACAAAAAAAGATGCTCCAAAAGACAATGTGCAAATAAGTGCAGCAGTTTCTAGGGGGAAATTTTCTAGGAATACAATTATTGGTATAGAAAGAAATCAAGGTCCTTATAGATTAAGAGGCGCCGAAAACGAATTGTTCATTATTGTTTTGGCCAATACAGAAAGGGTTTACATTGATGGTGAATTATTAAAAAGAGGTCAAGAAAACGACTATGTTATAAATTACAATACTTCTGAAATTACCTTTACCGCTAAAAGAATAATTACAAAAGATAAAAGAATTATCGCAGAGTTTCAGTACTCGGATAGAAATTATGCAAGATCACTTTTTCAATTTTCTAATGAAGTAAAATGGCAAAAAACTGCCGTTAGATTTCAAGTTTTTTCTGAACAAGACAACAAAAACAAACCAGTACTTTTAGAATTAAGCGATACCCAAAAAGATATATTAAAATTTGCTGGCGACGATTTAAATGCAGCATTGGCTTCGTCTGTTGATACAGTAGAATTTAATACGACTGATATTTTATACTTAGTAAAAGATACAATTACTAACGGTTTAAGCTATTCCGATGTTTACGAATACAGTGTAAATCCACAAAAGGCATTTTACAAATTGGCATTTTCGCAAGTTACAAGAGGAAACTACATTCAAAAAAACTCTGTTGCCAATGGAAAAGTTTTTGAATGGATAGCTCCAGTAAATGGGGTATCTCAAGGGAATTATGAACCTATTATTTTGCTTATTTCGCCAAAACAAAAACAGATGTTTGTGGCTGCAGTAGATCATCAAATTTCTAAACACACTAAGTTAAACATAGAGGTTGCTGCTACAAACAACAACATCAATACTTTTTCGAATCTAGACAAAAGAAATGATAAAGGCTTAGGAATAAAATGGAATATAAATGATGAAAGAAAACTAAATGCAACTGATACAAACTCATGGAAATTAAAAACGAGTTTTGATGTGGAGCAAATAAGCAACAACTTCGTATACTTGGAAAGATATAGGTCTTCGGAGTTTGAACGAGATTGGAACAGAGATTTTAACTCAGATAGAATTTTGGGAAGACAGCAATTGGGCAACATTAGTTTGGGATTATTTAAAGCCGAAAAAAATATTTCGTACACGTATTCATTTTTCAACGAACAAAATAGATACAAAGGAAATAAACACGCCACAAATTATTTCTACAAATACAAATCATTTGATGCAATTGGTAGCGCTAGTTTTTTAGCTGCCAATGACTCACTCTCAAAGAGTAGCTTTTTGAGGTATAAACTTTTGGTAAATCAAACTATTTTTTCGTCGGTAAGGTTATCAGCATCTATTGAAGACGAAGACAGTAGATTTATTAAAACAAATTCAGATTTATTGTTACCGAATAGTTTTCATTACCGAGAATATCAATCTTTTATTTCAAACTCTGATACAACCAAAACAAATTATCAATTAAAATACATCAGAAGATTTGACTGGGGAGCAAAAAATGAATCAATGAATCTGGCGACAGATGCACAAACTTGGCAATTTTCTTTTGCAACAAAACCGGGAATGTTCAACCAATTTAAAACTGTTTTTTCTTACCGTTCACTAAAAATAATAGACTCACTTCTTACTCCACAAAAGCAACCCGACAATACGCTTTTAATAAGAATAGAATATAATTTTAGAATGCTAAAAGGATTAATTACAAGTAACCAGTTTTTTGAAACTGGCTCTGGTTTAGAAATAAGAAAAGAATTTAATTACTTGGAAGTAACACCCGGGCAAGGAGTTTATCAATGGAAAGATTACAACGAAAATGGAATAAAAGAACTGAACGAATTTGAAATAGCAGCATTTAAAGATCAAGCAAAATTTATACGAGTTTTTACACCCACCAATAATTATGTAAGAACCTTTAACAACCAGTTTAACCAAGTTGTAACAATAAATCCTAGTTCAATTTTTACCTCCTCTTCAAGAGGGATAAAAAAATTTGTTGCTAAATTTTACAATCAATCGGCATTCCGAACAGAAAGAAAAATAACCAACAATCCTAAATTAGAAACTGTTCTTTGGCCCTTTTCAAATTTAGAAAAAGATACATCATTGGCTTCGCTCAACAATTCATTTAGAAATACTTTTTCTTTTAATAGATTAGACCCAATTTATGGAATAGATTATTTTATTCAACAAAACAAGAACAGGACCCTACTGGTTAACGGTTACGAAGAACGCTCAAACAACTTTCAGGGGTTTAGATTAAGGGTAAACGGATTTAAAATTGTTACTCTCACTGCTGAAGTTCAAAGTGGAACAAAATACCTCACCTCTGATTTTTTTGCAAGTAGAAATTATAATTTAGAGTTCAAAGAAATTAGACCTGAACTGGCATTTCAGACCAGCAATTTATTTAGAATTTCAGTGAACTATTTTTTTAAGGAAAAGAAAAATACGTTGATAGAATCTCCCAAAGAATCTTCTTACAATCAATCTCTTGGAACAGAAATAAAATTTAACAGTCCGGCTAAAGGAACATTTATTGCAAAGTTCCAAGTTTTAAATTTAAGGTTCAGTGGAGATGCAAACTCACCAGTAGGGTTTGAAATGCTAGAAGGATTGGTTCCTGGTATTAATTATACTTGGAATGCCACTTGGCAAAGAAGCATAAATAATTATTTACAACTTAATTTATTTTACGACGGCAGAAAATCACCTTCCAATAAAGCTATTCACACAGGAAGTATGCAGTTAAGGGCATATTTTTAGTAAAAAAGAAAAGGCGTTCCAATTACTTAGTTGAGCCTCAAAAAGTCGTTTTGTAATTTTTTCAATTGGGCTTTGCCCAAA
>JBAXQC010000108.1:0-5723 GCA_037131955.1 Bacteroidota bacterium | reverse complement strand
CCGCCAAAAATATCTCCAAAGGCGCTAAAAATATCGTCCATGCTAGAAAAATCTCCATGTCCGCCGCCACCTCCAGCAGAAAAACCAGCGTGACCAAACTGATCGTATTTTTGTTTTTTGCTGGCATTACCTAAAACATCATAAGCTTCTGCTGCTTCTTTAAACTTTTCTTCAGCAGCTTTATCTCCCTGATTTTTATCGGGGTGATATTTCATTGCCATTTTGCGGTATGCTTTTTTAATTTCGTCCTCAGTGGCATTTTTAGTTACGCCAAGAACATCGTAATAATCTCTTTTAGCCATTCTAAATTTTTTTAGCTGCCTACAACAACTTTGGCAAACCTAATAACTTTTCCGTTTAAATAATATCCTTTTTCCAATTCGTCTACCACTTTTCCTTTTAGGTTATCGCTTGGAGCAGGGAATTGTGTAATTGCTTCGTGAATTTCAGGGTCAAAGGTTTGTTCTAATGAAACCATTTCTTCTAAACCTTTTTGTTGCAAGGTGTTTTTGAGTTTGTGTTGCACCAAATCAACGCCTTCTTTTATAGCAGCAATATCTGTAGAATTTTCCATAGATTTTTTTGCTCTTTCAAAATCGTCTAACACAGGAAGAATTGCCTTAAAAAATGCTTCTCCTGCAGTGTTTGTAAGATCTATTCTTTCTTTAAGGGTCCTTTTTCTAAAGTTTTCGAAATCGCTGTAAAGCCTTAAATATTTTTCGTTTAACAGTTTAACTTCATCAGCGTGAGAGGCTGTTTGTTCAACAATTTCGTCAGCCTTTTCTGCCGCATCGTCAGTAGTATTTTCTTGCTCAATAGAGTTTGATTCAGAGTTATTGCCTGCAGTAATTTGCTCTTCTGCAATTGAATCGGCGCTGTTTTCTTGGGGTTTTTCGTTATTCATTTTAAATTTCTTTTTCAAATTTTTAAACATAAGACATTCTTAGCAATTTTTTTGCCATGCCCTTGTTTTTAGACAGATTGTCACAATTTGTCCTTACACGTATAAGCAAAAAATAAATGCAATAAATTAAACAATACCTTTAATTTTGCCTTTGAAAAATAAAAACGTAGTTGGAATTTTTTTTAACCGGGGGAACCGGACTTTTAGGTACATACTTTTTAATACAAGCGCTAGAGCAAGGGCATGGTGTAACAGCAATTTACAGAAATGAAAAATCAATAGAGCTAAGTAAAAAAATATTTGCTCTTCAAGGTACTCAAATAGTAGAAAAATTTTTGAAAATTAATTGGGTACAAGCTAACCTTTTAAATCCATTAGAGCTTGACGAATTAATATTGTCCCATCATACTGTTGTTCATTGCGCTGGCATGGTTTCTTTTTTGCCCAGCGATGAACAAGAAATGTATAAATCAAATTTTGTTGGCACCCAAAATTTAGTAAATGTTTGTATTGAAAAAGGGGTTAAAAAATTCATACACATAAGCAGTGTTTCAACTCTGTGCAAAGAGGAGGAAATTAGAGATGAAATGTCATTTCAAAGACCTGCTAAGGAAGCTGGTTTTTATGGAAAAAGTAAGTATTTGGCCGAAATGGAGGTGTGGAGAGGAATGCAAGAAGGATTAAATGCTTGTGTGCTTAGCCCTTCTATAATTCTTGGCGCTCACGACTGGAACAAAGGGAGTTCAAAAATGTTTGGCGTTGCACACCAAGGATTGCTTTTTTACACCCTAGGAAAAACAGGTTTTATTGACGTAAACGATGTGGCAAAAGCTATTTTAATTGTTGCAGAAACCCAAACAAAACAAAAACGTTATTGCCTGAATGCTGAGAACATATATTACAAAGATTTTTTTGAGAATTTACACCTTGCTTTTGGCAAGCCAATGCCAAAGTATAAAGCAGGAAAATTTATAACTAGCTTGTATTGGCGTTTACAGTGGCTAAAAAGTAAAATTACAAATTCAGCGCCATTAGTTACCAAAGAAAGTGCAAGAACAGCCCATTCTATAAGGCTTTTTAATGGAGATAGATTTGCAGAAGAGTTTAGTTTTTCATATACTCCTATTAATAAATCAGTGGCTAGTATTGTTAAAAAGTACAATGCCCTAAAATTTGATTAAGTTTTTTTAAATGAAAAACTTGTTTAAAAGTCTCTGGGTTAATTTTGAAAATGGCAAACTAAAAATCCCACTTTTTGTTTTTTGGCTAATACTGGTTTTATTTGATTCAAATGCCAAAGGCGACTTTGAAATATTTATTGAAGCATCAAAAGATTTGTTTGACTCAAAAAATATCTACACTGCTTTTTACAATCAGTATTTTCACTACTACTACAGTGTTCTATTTGCAGTAATTATATATCCTCTTACCTTTTTACCTTTTTATTGTGTAAAAGTAATATGGATGGTTTGCAATTATATTTTTACTTACAGAATATTAAAAAATGGCACTTATTTTTTAAATTTAAAAGATGAAAACAGTAAAACAAAATTCACTATTTTATCTATTTCATTCTTATTAGTTTTTGCTCTATGGCACAGAAATATTGCCTTGGCACAAGTTACAATTTTTGTTCTTTTTATCATGATAGAAAGCTTTTGTTTGATTTTAAAAAATCATGTTCTTTTACCTTCTTTATTGCTTGCCTTTGGTATAGACTTTAAGATTATGCCAATTGTATGTTTGCCTTATTTACTCTACAGAGGATACAATAAAGTTGTATTTACAAGTTTAATTTTATTACTTGTTGTACTCTTGCTGCCCTCTATATTTATTGGGTTAGACTTTAATTTGTTTCTTTTGCATGAAAGATGGAATTTAGTTAATCCAAATAATACAGAACATGTTTTAGATGTTGCAGAACGAAGTTTTCATTCCATCACAACTTTTTTATCTGTTTTGTTGGTAGAAAACACAAATGAAGTTTATGCTTTAAAACTTAAAAGAAATTTGATGGATATTTCTCAAGAAGAACTTAGGGGTGTAATTCTCTTTGTTAGATTGTTATTTGTGCTTTTAAGTTTTGTTTTTTTAAGAGCCAAAATTTTTAAAATACCTCCTACAAAATTAGATTGGTGGTACGAATGGAGTTATATTTTTATTGTAATTCCATTAATATTTCCCCACCAGCAACACTATGCATTTTATATGGTATTGCCTGCAATTTTATATTTAGTAAATTTTGGAAGAATAAATTATTTTAAAGAAAAAGTCACTCTAAAACACAGAGAAAAGTATATTTATTTGGCTGGAATGTTTTTAGTTTTTTTACTATTAAATAGTCATTTTTTACTTGGAGCATTAAGAGAATATTACGACCATTACAAAACCCTAACCTACGGTGTTTTTTTAGTAATAACTATTTTAGCACTTTGTCCTCCCAGTAAAATTAAATGTGCTTTAGAAAATTAATTTTTAATTATTTTTTTGGTGTAAATTTTCTCATTGGTGCTAAGGTTAAAAAAATAAACTCCTCTGGAAAGGCTTTGCAGCATTGGAATATTTATTTGATTATAGGATTTTGCAACTGCAAAAAAGTTGTGGTTAAAAATATTTTTTCCTAAAGCATCAGTAATAGTAATTTTTAAGCTCTGAGTATCGGCAGAATAAAAATTGAAATTTAAATTATCGTTAAATGGATTGGGCGATAAAAAAAAGTTTTCGGCATTTGGATATTGCTCCAATTTTTTTCCTTGCAAAATAAAATCTGCGGCTGAATAGTTTGGTATTCCCCATCCCAAAGAACTATCGGGATTAGAGAATTGAGAAGCTGTATTTTTAATTGCTTCAATAAGTTCCATATTTGAATAAGTTGGGTTGGCTTGCCACAAGCATGCACTCATTCCGGCAATAATTGGGCAAGAAAAAGATGTTCCGTTTGCTCCTCCAACACTTCCGTCTTGATTAAAAATTGTAGCTCCCACTGCCAAAGCTGCTACATCCGGTTTTAATCTGTTATCGGCAGTTGGACCATAAGATGAAAAACTTGCTCTTGTTAAATTAGAAGTTACACCGCCAATACAAAAAACACTGTCGCCATCAGCAGGAGCGCCTAATTTTTGCCATGAACTTCCTCCTGAGTTTCCTGCACTGTTCACCACCAAAATTCCTTTTGATGCTGCAACATCTGCTCCACGTGTACAAATAGCAGTATTACCGTCTAAATCTGCTCTTGTGTAGTTTATGGCAGAATTGTCGAATGTTGTGTAACCCAACGAAGAGTTTATTACATCTGCTCCACAGCTATCTGCGTACTCGGCACCTTCTACCCAATAAAACTCTTCTGATTTACTTTCGGGAGTTGCATTTTCTGTTCTTAGAAGTATGTAAGATGCCTTTGGTGCTGTGCCTATAAAAGAGCCTGGAGATAGCGCTGCCATGCAGCTTAAGGTAGACGTTCCATGAGAATTGTAACTGTAAACAAATGGACTTCTGTTAACAAAATCGTATGTAGAAACAATTCTGTTTTCATTTCTTAAACTGTCAAATCCAGCTATAACATCAACACCGGGGAAACCTGCATCCAAAACTGCAATAAGCATTCCTTGTCCTCTGTAGCCGTTTTGATGAAGCTGCATACCGCCTATCATGTTTATTTGAGAATATCCTTGGCCATAATCAAAAGAAGAAGAACTAGCCATTCTACTCTGTGAATTGGAAGCCAAAAAAGCAGATTCTAAATTAAATTTATTCTCCTCTTGTATAAAATTAGTATTTCTGTTTAGTGGAGTATTAGAAACTACAAATGGCAATTGATTGATGTCTGCTAATTGTTGTGAGTTTGATATTAATACAGTAATGCTATTCAACCATTTGCTTTTCCCAATAACCGTTGCACCTGTAGCTGCAACTTGGCTAATGTAGGATGAAGTAAGGGGTAAATCGTTGTAAGAAATAGATATATTTCTTGTTAATCTTCTTTGTATAGCCCTATCTGATAAAAAAGCCTCAGGAGCGTCAATGCTGAATCCGTTATTATTTTTGTCGGTAAAACCAATCATGTAAACATCTCCTCCAAGTCCTTGTGAGTGGCCTTTATAGGCAAAAAACGCAATAAAAATAAAACTAAAAATTAAAAATTTATTTTTCATTTTCCGTATGAGATTATAGTGTAGATAACATCAGTTCCTTTATTTGCTCTTTCAACTATTGGAATAGATGTTTGAATAGTGGATCGTGTATCTTGCAATGACATTTTTCTTTTCTTTATTAAACCAACATTGGCAGCATATTGTTCTGAATGATATTCAATTGAAATTAATGAAGTATCTGCCATTTGAAGAACTGTGCAAACAGAATCAAAGTCTAAGGTGCCCAAACTGGTTTTTTTATGGATGTCTGTATATTCAAAATTTTGTTCACCCAATGTGTTGTATGCATTACCGTTCCACTTAAGGTTTTGTTTAATTGGAAACATCAATTTTACATAACGTATGTTTTCTTCTGTTTTTAGTGCTGAATTTTGCAAGAAGGAAGCTTGCCACACTCTTTTAAGTTGCCAATTTTCTGTGCTGTTGTTTCTATAATAACGTTCTACTCTGAAAGAAGTATTGCCTTTATCGTCTTTGATTTCTGATTCGATGTATTCTTTTAGCTCAAAAGAAAATGTGTCAATAGAAGAAGTAAAATCGTTGTAATAAAAAGAATCTACTTTATAAACCCAGTATCTTTCTTTATCTAATGGAAAGTAGTTTTTATTGTTAACTGAAATGGGTGAAATTGAGGCATCTTTTTTACAAGAAATTTGAATGGTAAAAAA
>JBAXQC010000107.1:0-6015 GCA_037131955.1 Bacteroidota bacterium | reverse complement strand
AAACTATTCTCAAAATCTACCTAACAAATCAAAAAATTTTAGCAATTTATTTGATATACAAATATAATATTCGCTTTATCTTAAAACATTTATTTATTTTGTGTGCATATTCAAAATCATGGAAACAAAACTTTCACTTACAACCAAGAAAAAACAAAACGAAGCCTCTTTTCAAATTTTTCTTGCCACAGAAAAAACTACTCTCTCTGCAAAACAGTATACTAAATCTGAAATTGAGTTTTATAATGCTGCCAGAAAAGAAAAACAAAATACCATTCTCATCTCTAAATATCCACACCAACATTTATATCAAGTTTTTGACAAAAAAATTATCGACGATATCAATGGAAGCAATCAAAATAATTTGCTGGAAGATACAAGAAGAATAGGTGCAAAAACCTTAGAAATTCTAAAGTCAAACAAAATTAAAAAAGCAGTTTTCACAAACCTCACAGAAAATGCAAATTACACCATTGCCTTTGCCGAAGGTCTAGCATTGGCCAACTACCAATTCTTGAAATACAAACAAAAAGCAAAAGAAGCCCAAACGTCTTTCGAAGAATTAATAATAAACGATTCAAAAATTACTCAATCACAATGTGATGAATTGTCAGCAATTATTTCAGCCGTAAATCACACAAGAAATTTAGTAAACGAACCGCACTCTTTCCTTAATTCTGTTTCAATTTCAAAAGAATTTCAAAAGCTTGGTAAAGCCTATGGCTTCAAGGTAGAGGTGTTCAACCAAACCAAAATAGAATCCTTAAAAATGAACGGTTTGCTCACCGTCAACAAAGGTAGCGTCAATCCACCTACGTTCACAGTTATGGAGTACAAGCCAAAAGGAGCAAAAAACAGCAAACCCATTGTTTTAGTTGGTAAAGGCGTGGTGTATGACACTGGAGGCTACAATATAAAAGTAGGCACCGGTATGGAAACCATGAAATGCGACATGGCAGGAGCAGCTGCTGTGGCAGGAACAATGTGTGCAATTGCTTCAAATAAATTAGATGTTCACGTAATAGGTTTGGTGCCTGCAACCGATAATTTTATCAATCAAAATGCTTATGTGGCAGGAGACATTATAACTTACAGCAACGGAAAAACTGCCGAAATTTTAAACACCGATGCCGAAGGAAGATTAATTTTAGCAGATGCATTAATTTATGCTCAAAAATTTAATCCAGAATTGGTTATAGACTTGGCTACATTAACTGGCGCAGCAGCAGCCGCAATAGGAAAATACGGATGTGTTGCTATGTGCAATCACAAAGCAAATTTAAGCCTAGAAATGCTAGAAGACCTAGGAAATTTATGCGGAGACAGAGTTGCAACTTTCCCTTTTTGGGAAGATTATGACGAGCTAATAAAATCAGACATTGCTGAAATTAAAAACATTGGCGGTCCTTATGGAGGAGCAATTACTGCTGGCAAATTTTTGTCTAATTTTGTAGATTATCCTTGGATACACTTAGATATTGCAGGTCCTGCTTTTATTGAATCTAATTGGAACTACAGAACTAAAGGTGCAACCGGATATGGAGTAAGATTATTGTATAATTTTTTAAAATAGAATAAATTAAATGGAAGATAAATTAGTTAGGGTAGGAGTAAGCATTGGCGATCCAAACGGAATTGGCATGGAAGTTATCATTAAAACTTTTATGGACAATAGAATGATGCAAATGTGCACACCCATTGTTTATGCATCTTCAAAAACAGCTTCCTTTCATAGAAAAGCATTAGGCATAAGTGATTTTAGTTTTAATTTTATTAAAACTGCCGAACAAGCAAATCCAAAAAACGCCAACCTAATAAACGTTTGGGAAGAAGAAATTGTAATTGAACTAGGTAAGGATACCCCATCAGGAGGTAAGTATGCTTTAAAGTCATTTGAAGCGGCACTTAAAGATTTAAAAGAAGGTAAAATAGATGTGCTTGTAACAGCACCTTTAAATAAACACAACATCCCTTCCGAAAAATCGCAGTTCATAGGTCACACAGAATTTCTCACTAACTACTTTGCCGCCCAAGAACACTTAATGATGATGGTTGGCGATGAGCTAAGAATTGCAACCGTTACTGGTCACATACCTTTGTCACAAGTAGCTTCCGCTTTAAGCACTCAAAAAATAGAAATCAAAGCAAAAATATTCTTAAAATCTTTATCAGAAGATTTTGGAATTCGTAAACCAAAAATAGCCCTGCTTGGCTTAAATCCTCATGCTGGCGACAATGGATTGTTAGGAAAAGAAGAAGAAACAATAATTCTGCCAGCCATAAATAACCTAAAAAACGAAGGACATTTAGTGTACGGTCCATTTGGTGCCGATGGCTTTTTTGGTTCAGGAAACTTCACCAAATTCGATGGAATATTATCCATGTACCACGACCAAGGTTTAGTGCCTTTTAAAACACTAGCATTTGAAAACGGCGTAAACTTTACGGCCGGACTTTCAGTTGTTAGAACTTCCCCAGACCACGGAACAGCTTACGACATTGCAGGGAAAAATTGTGCCAATGAACAATCCTTTAGAAGTGCGGTTTATTTGGCTGTTGATATATTTAATCAAAGAAATAACTTAAATGAAATTAGTGCCAATCCATTAAAGGTTTCCTTCCAAAAAAGAGAAAGATAAAAATGAACAATAACTATTGCAACAGTATTTCACACTACTCAAGATTCGTAACCAGAGAGGTAAAAATAGGTGAACTTTTAATGGGTGGAAACAACCCTATCCGTATTCAAAGTATGACAACTACCGATACCATGAATACAAAAGCAACCGTTGAGCAATCTATCAGAATGATTGAGGCTGGCTGCGAATTAGTAAGGATTACTGCCCCAAGTTTAAATGAAGCCAAAAATTTAGAAAACATAAAAAATGAAATTCGTAATCGCGGATACAATACCCCTTTGGTAGCCGATATTCATTTTACTCCCAACGCAGCCGAATGGGCAGCTAGAATTGTAGAAAAAGTAAGAGTAAATCCTGGAAATTATGCTGATAAAAAGAAGTTTGAAGTAATTGATTATACCGAACTTTCTTATGAGGCAGAATTAGAAAGGATTAGAGAACGATTTACTCCATTGGTAAAAATTTGTAAGGAGTACGGTACTGCCATGAGGATTGGAACAAACCACGGTTCATTAAGTGACAGAATTCTCAGTAGATATGGCGATACACCGCTTGGCATGGTAGAGTCGGCAATGGAATTTTTAAGGATTGCAGAAGACAATAATTTTTACAACATTGTACTTTCCATGAAAGCATCCAATACAAGAGTTATGGTGCAGGCTTACCGCTTGTTGGTGAATAAAATGCTGGAGGCAAATATGAACTACCCTTTACACCTTGGCGTTACTGAAGCTGGAGACGGTGAAGATGGAAGAATAAAATCGTCAGTGGGCATTGGAACATTGCTAGAAGATGGCCTTGGAGATACAATACGAGTATCGCTAACCGAAGAACCTGAGTTTGAAATCCCAATTGCAAAAGAATTGGCAGAGAGATACTCAAAAGCTAGAGAAAAATCAAAAATAAGTGAGTTAACTGAACAAGAAAAAATTACGTTAAATAGTCACTACAATCCATTTGATTATCAAAGAAGAAATTCAAACGAAGTATTAAATCTTGGAGGACATAATGTTCCCAGAGTAATTGCCGATTTTAGTAAAAACGATAAAATCTCACCTGCAACTTTTTTCTCTTCTGGTTACTCCTACAGTGTTCCCTTAGACAAATGGAACCTGAGCGAAATGGCATGTGATTATGCTTACCTAGGAGACAATACAATAGATTTTGATATTCCCGGAACTTTGGGAATAATTCAAAACAATCAAACCTGGAAAAATAACAAAAGCATGGAAAGGCATTTCCCGCTATTCTGTGGAGAGGAGTTTTTTAATACAAGCGAAACCCACTCTATCCTAAATTTTGTAGCTATTGATTTTGATTCTCTTACAGAAAATTTGATATCAAAAATTAATTCAACGGAAAATATTGTTTTAGTATTAGACAGTTTTTTAGATTTTTCAATGCAAGAACAAAGAAATGTATTTTTTAAATTCATTTTAGAAAAATGTAAAGCACCAGTTGTAATAAAAAACAATTACAAATCCTTAAGCGAAACTCAATTACAACTTTATTCTGCTACCGATTTTGGTGCATTGCTGCTTGATGGTTTTGGCGATGGAATGTGGCTAAAGACTATTGATTGTGGCACACCAGTTTCAAACAATAGATTGGCTTTTGGAATTTTACAAGCTGCCAGAACAAGAGTTTCAAAAACAGAATACATTTCTTGCCCATCTTGCGGAAGAACATTGTTTGACCTGCAAGAAACAACTGCAAAAATTAGAGAAAAAACAGATCACCTCAAAGGCATTAAAATTGGTATTATGGGTTGCATTGTAAACGGCCCTGGCGAAATGGCTGATGCAGATTATGGATATGTTGGAGTAGGTGTGGATAAAATTACTCTTTACAAAGGCAAAGAAGTTATACAAAAAAATGTTCCATCAAAAGACGCAGTAGATTCACTCATAGAGCTTATAAAAGAACACGGCGACTGGATAGATAAGGAAACAATCACTTAGCAGATTTCTTTAATCTTTCTGATATTTTAGTTCGGATTTGTTATTTATTAATTTTTTTTTGGATTATAAATTTAAATTACATAAGTTTACTTTTCGAAAATTGCTCAAAATGAATAAAAAATACTTTTATCTTACTGTTTTAATACTTATTTGCAATTCCAGACTTCACGTGTTTTCACAAACACCTGTTTCTCCTGTAAATCTTACACCAAGTGATACAATTGTTTGTGAAAATACCACAGTAACGTTACAAGCATCTGCATTTTTACCTGCTTGCACAAATTACCAGATCTCTAATATACCTTATGATCCAGTCTTACCGTTAAGTGCAGGTACGACCATTACGGGTTTTACAGATGATAATGTAAGAGGTCCTTTCCCGATAGGTTTTAGTTTTTGTTTCTATGGAAATGAATACACACAATTTTATGTAGGTTCAAATAATTGGGTTGGTTTTTCTGCCGCTCAACCAGGGACATGGGTAACAACAGCAATTCCAAACAATACGATTGTTGGAGCAACTCAATCGGCTCCTTGGAATTGTATTATGAGTCCTTGGCAAGATATTAATCCGGGAATAGGTGGTAACGTTAAATATCAAACATTAGGTGTTGCACCAAATCGAAAGTTGGTTGTTACATTTAATCAAATTCCTATGTTTAATTGTAGTACTTTATTTTATACAAGCCAAATAGTTATATATGAAACAACTAATATTATTGAAACTTTTATTGAAAATAGACAGATTTGTGCTGCATGGAATAGTGGAAATGCTGTTCATGGTTTACATAACTCAACTGGTACTCAAGCAACTGTTGTTCCAGGTAGAAATAATACTGCTTGGGCTGCCACAAACGAGGGCAAAAGGTTTGCTCCCAATGGCACTGGAGGTGGCCCAGCATTAATAACTTGGACACAGATAGGTACTCCTAATATTCCTCTAGGAACTGGTGATTTTATTAATGTTTCTCCTTCGCAAACAACACAATATTCTGCTACTTATAATAATTCAGGTACTTTAGTTGGTGATACAGTTTTAATATCTATTGATAATCAAGTAGTTTCAACAAATGTAATAGACATCACTTGTTTCGGTAGTCAAAATGGTGTTATCTCTGCTTCTGTCGCCGACCATGGCCCTTGGGATTATGTATGGTCTGATTCAAATGGAGTTCCTGTTTTTGCAGAAACCAACATTTCTGTTGCATCAGAATTACAACCTCCAAATGGAGGTATTTATTTTGTTCAAGTTACAGATACATTAGGTTGTGTATTTAATGCCACAGATACTATAGTTGAGCCCACACCCTTAGAATTAAACTTAACTCAAATTGACAGTATGTTGTGCTTGGGTGATAATTCTGCACAATTTACTGTTGTAGCATCAGGTGGAACACCAAATTATACATATACCT
>JBAXQC010000106.1:0-6098 GCA_037131955.1 Bacteroidota bacterium | reverse complement strand
TGAGCAAAGCGGTGCTTGTGCCTTTTTATCTATTCCTATGATACTATATATAAATTATTTCAATTTGTCACAAGCATCACTGCGTTTAATCTTGTGCCATTTATTATGCAAATTATTTATTTTTGTTGTATGAGTACCAAATATAAATTTAGAGATTAAGAACAAATTTATTCTGTAAGTTTTGCTGTTGTCTATTGGGCTTTCAAAATGGTTAGCGAAGGACAAAAGATCTAACTAGCATGCCGCAATTGGTCTTAGTTTGTAATGCAGCTCTAGTCATAGATTATAAAACGACCTCTTATTTTCTCCGCCGCAGCGGAAACAAAGTATAGAAACTTTGCCGAACAGGCGGAAGGTTTTTTAGAAGATAATTTTAAATATTTGTATTGTAGTGCAAGAGATTATTCAAATACAAAAGGGCTTTTTAAAATTGATAGGTTTAGATATTAATTATACATAGGCCTAAATTTTCCAAGGCAAAGGGAATCTTGCCAGAAATTAGCTTCCTTGGTGCAATTTCAAATTTGCAATTTACAATTTTTGTCTTAAGTTTGTATTGGGTCTAGATAGAAACGTAAATAAAAAAAATCAATTGTTGCCACATTTTCATTACCATTTTCAGTAATAAATTTTTAATTGTCTGTTATAAAATAAAAAAAAATGAATTACATTGTTTAATCAATAAAAGTAAATCAACTCAAATAAACAAATGAAAAACCAACAAAAACGTATATGAAAAACTATTACAAAAAAATGTTGTCTTCTTTAACTAGCATAAAAAACAAGCTACAAAGAAACAGCATTCCTCAGAGAAAGATAGTTAAATACATTAGCTTGGCAATGTTCTTACCTCTAATTTCATTTGGGCAACAAACTGGCGATCTCGATTTAAGTTTTTCTATAGATGGAATGCAAACTGTTTCAACCTCAAATAGTCTTGAAGTTTGTCGTGCTATAGCTATTCAATCCGACGGAAAAATTGTAGCTGTAGGCTCTTCAAACAACGGAGCAAATGATGATTTTTCAATTGTTCGCTTCAACAGCGATGGAAGTATTGATAATACTTTTAATGGAAATGGAATTCAAATCACCGATCTTGGAAACACCTATGATTATGCACAAGCACTGGCCATTCAAAGTGATGGAAAAATTGTAGTAGGTGGTGCTTCTAATGGCGATTTTGCATTGGTACGTTACAATTCTGATGGAAGTTTGGATAACACATTCAATGGAACCGGGGTGCAAACTACAGATTTGAGCAACGATGATTATGGCTATGGTGTTACTTTGCAAGCCAATGGTAAAATTATTTTAGTTGGAAATGCCAACACAAGTACAGGAACTGTTGACTTAACTGTTTTGCGTTACAATGTTAATGGCAGTTTAGATTCAACTTTTAATGGTACAGGCATTCAAACAACAAATTTCACAACTTATAGTAGTGATTTTGGGAATGATGTGAAAGTTCAAGCCGATGGCAAAATTGTGGTAGCCGGATACACTCAAACATTCTCTAATTACGAATATGCAGTAGTACGTTATAATTCAGATGGTAGTTTAGATAATTCATTTGACAGTGATGGAATACAAACTACTGCAATGGGTGTGAGTATTGATATTGCTTTCTCATTGGCTATACAAACTGATGGGAAAATTATTATAGCAGGTAGAACTGGGAATGGTTCTTCAGCCAGTGATTTTGGGTTAGTTAGATATAATACAAATGGATCATTGGATTTGACATTTAGTGGTGATGGAATCCAAACTACCGATTTTGGTTTTCGCGAATTTGGAAAAGCAATTACACTTCAACCCGATGGTAAATTTATTGTAGTAGGTTCAACAGATTATTTTGGGTCAGATGATTTTGCAATAGCACGTTATAATACAGATGGTAGTTTGGACTTATCTTTTAGTGGCGATGGAAAACAAACCACTTCTTTCAGTAGCATAGGCGATGCCGCTTCCTCGGTTGCAATTCAATCAGATGGAAGAATTGTAGTGGCTGGCTACAGTAATAACAATGGTGTTGATAATGAATTTGCTATTGCAAGATATTTTAGTGGATTAATCACTGAAATTGAGGAACCTGCTAATAACGACCAAATTTCTACAACAATATTTCCTAACCCATTTGATCGTGAAACAAAATTAAAATTAATTGGTACTTCTCAATTTCCTTCAACTTTGATCATTTATAATACACTTGGTCAAATAGTACATAGTCAAATCATTAACACCAATGAATCAAGCTTAGAACTTTCCTTAACCAATGGAATTTACACTTACACAATTGCAAGCGAAACTGGTAAATTATATTCAAGAGGAAAACTCTTAATTGAGCACAATTAGTTTTCAACCCAAACTGGTAGTAGTTTGTAGATTACTCTGGTCTTAGTTTGCAAAACCACCTCTTATTTTCAGCCCCCCATTTGGCGTTTTTATACCATGCAAGATTTTTTAGAAAATTGATTCTTTTGTCCTATAATTGTTGACTATACATCTTTTTAAAAAAATAAAAAAAATTGATAATTGTTATTTAACAATTGAAATAAAACCTTTTAAGTGCTAAAAATCATGCAAGTCAAAACAAACTACCAGCAACTATTTTCGCTTATTTCAGTATTCTTCTTTTGGGGATTTGTGGCATCAAGCAACGATATTTTAATCCCTGTTTTTAAAAAAACATTTCAACTTACTCAAGGCCAAAGCCAACTAGTTTCCCTAGCATTCTACATAGCCTATACTGTTGGTTCCCTTATTTACACCTCCATTTCACTATTCATAAAGCAAGACATAATTAATAAAATTGGATACAAAAATGGCCTGGCTTTAGGTTTAGTAATTTCTGCCTTAGGCACATTATTATTTTTTCCTGCAGCTAACTTAGTTTCTTTTCCGTTGATGTTAAGTGCTTTATTTATTGTTGCAATGGGTTTTTCTTTACAACAAATTGTTGCAAACCCTTTAGCCATTTCCTTAGGTCCTATAGAAACAGGCGCACAAAGATTAACCTTGGCAGGAGCTATCAACAATCTTGGAACAACTATCGGTCCTTTAATTGTAAGTTATGCAATTTTTGGCTCCAATTCTAGCAATTCTCAAGATATGAACATCCAAGCAGTAAAGATTCCTTATCTTATTTTAGGCTTGGCATTTTTAATTGCGGCTTCACTCCTAAAAATTTCATCTGTTCCCGATAAACCAGCAGCAATAGACCAAGCAAGTTCGCTTAGCAAGAATGAAAGAAGTTCTGCCCTTAAATATCCGCAACTTGTTTTAGGTATGATTGCAATATTTGTGTATGTAGGAGTGGAAGTTTCTACTGCAAGCAATTTACCGGCATACATGGAAAAAAATCTTGGATTTTTAACCAAAGATGTTGCTCCCTACATTTCACTCTACTGGGCAAGTCTTATGATTGGACGGTGGTCCGGTGCAGTAGAGGCGCTAAGTGGAAAAATTAGCACACAAAAAATATTAAAGTTTATATTGCCTTACATAGCTTTTGCTATATTTTTAATAGTAAACGCAATTGCAAAAAACAACTTAAGTCCATTTTACATCTACGGCTTAATTATTTGCATACTAATTCTTGCCGACCTAGTTAGTAGGGGTAATCCTGTAAGAATGCTTTTGCTTTTTTCAATTCTTGGTATCATTTCTTTGTCAATAGGAATGGCTACAAATGGATTAGTTAGTGTGTATGCTTTTATTAGCGTTGGTTTGTTTTGCAGCACGCTTTGGCCGTGTATTTTTGCATTGGCAATAAGTGGCTTAGGAAAACACACAAGCCAAGGTAGTAGCTTTTTAATAATGATGATCATGGGTGGTGGAATTATAAGTTGGCTTCAAGGCTTTGTTGCGGATAATACAAACATACATTTTAGCTATATTGTAGGTGTTATTTGTTTTGCTTACCTTGCATTTTATGCAATTATTGTGGCTAAAATTCTAAAGAAACAAGGCATATATTTTAGCAAAAAAATAGAAGCAGGACACTAAAATTATTTTGCACATTTACCCTTAGCTGCTTATCTTTAATTGCAAAATATTTGTATGCGTTGGGGGAATATCTCTTGATATACTTTTCTTGTTAAGTTGCAAATACTCAAAATGTTGTTGGCTTTATTATTGGTAACTAGTGCATCTAATAGATTTAAAAACAAATACAGCACTGCAGTAGTTTTTTAGCAACGAGTGTTTTGCTTACAAAAGCCTTAAAAATACAGAATTTTTATACTGAAAGTAATGCCTTATTTTATTTTACCCACCTTATTGGTAACGGTAATTTGTTTATTTGGATAGAAGGATATTGACAATTAATGGACCCAAAGCTTTTGTAAAATTTTGCCAAACCACCGTTGTTACTTCCTTCAAAATCTAAGATCATATTTTTCCCTGAGAAGCTTTCTATGATTGTGCTAACAATTAAAAACATTGCAGATTTTTTTTTGCCTTCGGCAGAATTACCAGAGAATATAAATGTTATTTTATTGTTGGAATAAAAAACTGCTGCACCGGCAATTAAATTGCCAACTTCGTTGTATGCTCCAAGTTTAATTGTGAGTCCTCTTCTCTCTAATTTACCGTATAATTTTTCGAAAACAAAGTAATGTTCGTCTTTTAAATTTTCTACATCTTTACCTCTGTCGTTTCTAAAGAGATTAATTATACTTTTTAAATCAACATTATCAGAAACAATTACTCCAAAATTTTCTGCTTTTTTTATGTTCCTCAGGGTATTTTCTGAGAAACGTTTTTTTATTTTTTGATATTCTTCAATTAAATCTAATTCATAATTATTATTTAATTTTTTACCTGGAAAATCACCAGGTAATTTATTGTGGCTATTAAGATTTATCTCTATGAATTTGTATTTTTTTGGAATATTTTTTATGAATTTAAAAATTAAATCAACATCGGTTTTTATGGTAGAAAAAATACCCAATTGCTGAATAAAAATTGGTGTAAATAAATAATTTATTCCGTATTTTTTATTTCCTGTGAGTGGCATCACGGCTTTGTAATCTTCAAATACCAATGCTTCCCAATTGGGGCAAACAACATCTAAATAAAAAGAATAAGCATAAACTAATCCGTTAAATGATTTGCTTATGCATTCGTCCCAAAGGGCAATATCTATTTCAGAGTTTTTTAAGTGCTTTATCAACGTTTTGTGAGTGTGGCGTTCGGGCTTCTATTTGGAAGCTGGAACTTTAGACCTTGTACAAAACTAATGGATGGAAGCGAAACTTGCAAACTTGTACGATGAAAGCCTGACGCCAAGCCCGTGTTATCTGCTGCGGGTCTTTTGTTTTCTTTTTGTGTCATTTTATGGTGAATTGACTGAGCAGATATGAGTAAGACCTAAATCAGCAGAAGGCTGTTGAATAGGTGAGCAGTTATATTCAACAAAGATTGCGGCTCATTTCCTGCCATGCTTTTCCTTTGCCACGAGGCCGCAATGACGTTCCTTATTTTAGATTCTATTTCCGTTAATTCTCTAATTTAATTTAAAATCGTCATTGCGGAAATTCTGCAGGGCTTTTGCTTTGAGAATTATCCGCAATCTTTTGGTTAGCTTTTGATTTTTAATTGCAAAAACAAGCGTCCGCCGAGGCGGAGCGGCTCATTTCCTGCCTTGCTTTTCCTTTGCCACAGGGCCGCAATGACGTTCCTTTTTAAAGTTCTGCCGCGGCGGATTGACTAATTCGATTGTCTGAATCAGAATACCCAAATTGTTAGAATTGTCAGAATACAATTTTGCCTATTGCTTAATAAACTTTTTATGAATTGAAACTTCTTTATTTCGATAACTTAAATAATAAACTCCATTAGTAAAATTAGCTATATCAATTGGTAACTCTATGATAGGATTATTTATGTTATATGAATAAACCACCTTACCCAAAGCATCTGTTATCTTAATGTAACCCGTTATACTTTTTTCAAATGTTAAGTTTAATTGTTGGTTTGCAGGATTTGGAAACACCACCAAACCACTAGGCTCTTTGTTAGCACTTTTTTTAGTAATTACAGATAAACTATCGCAAATGCTTAGTGTATCTGCACCCAATCGCATATAGGCAAAGTTG
>JBAXQC010000105.1:0-6171 GCA_037131955.1 Bacteroidota bacterium | reverse complement strand
AATTTGCGGTTGTGGAAATTATCCTCTCTTATTCTGTTATCTATTTTGGCTCGTCATTGCGGAAATTTGGCGCTGAACGGTGAGCAGGAAATTATCCGCAATCTTTAGTTCTTTACTCAAACTTCATTTAGCCATCGCAGGAGTTTAGATTTGACAAGATCAATAATTTTATTGGGCTTACGAGAATTTGAGGTTCGATTATTTCGCCTCTTTTCTAAACTTTTTCAGTTCAAAATAAGCAAATCCCATAGCGCCTAAAACCAAAACCACAAGTGTTTGCAGCGTCCATATAAGCCAGCCAAAAGCCAAGCCAGTAGATTTATCTATGTTGTATAATACCAAAACTTGCATCAACGCCAAGGGATATGCTCCAATTCCACCTTGCACAATAATCATGGCCACAGCTCCTGTAAACAGCAAGGAAAGACCACTGCCCCAACCTAAATTATTCATTTGAGGCAATGCACTGTAGCCAATGATAATTCCAAAATAATAAAAAAACCAAATTCCAAAGGTAAGAAGCAAAAACAACCACAAGAGTTTTACGTTCCTAAAAAAAGAAAAGCCCTGAGAAAAATTGCTGAACAGTTTTTTTACTTGTTCTAATAGTTTGTTGTTCGATTTTTTTACAAACCTAAGAGCAAAAAAAACACACAAAATAAGCAGGACAGAAATTGAGCTTAAAACCAACCAGTTTAATGAGTTTAGTTTAAGAAAAAGTGGTGCAAAAACATTGGCATTAAAAAAGGAATACACTACATCAAATTCAATCCAAAGACACAACAATAATGCAATAAACAAACAGATAACATCAAATATTCTTTCAAAAAACACAGTTCCAATTGCAAAAGAAAAGTCTAAATCGTTGTATTTTTTTAGTATTCCACACCTAGTAACTTCGCCCAAACGTGGAAAAGCAAGATTTGCTAAATAACCAGCCATTACAGCCCAAAACAAATCAAGAATGCTTATTTTTTCTTTTTCGCTGTTTAGCATTATTTTCCATCTTACAGCTCTTATAATATGACTAAGTATACATACAAAAAATACCCAAAACAAATAAAATGGGCTGGCAGATTTAAAGGAAATAAAAACTTGGTTTACTTCTTCTTTCGAAAAATCTTTAACAGAATAGTAAACCAAAAAAACGCCTAGAACCAAGAAAAAAATCAATCTAAAAAACTTTCCCATCTTTTATTTTTTTACTCAGCAATCATATTGTCTATGAGTCTTATTCCTCCGATTTTTACTGCAATAAAAAAACGAATTTCTTCCTCTCCACTTTGCGATGAAATAGGCTTTAATGTGTTTTGATTTACTACTTCAAAATAGTCCAATGAAACGCCGCTAACTGAGTTAACAGTAACTTCTACCCATTTTTTTAAATCTTCTATGGTCAATTTTTTAAACATTTCTATAGAATGAAGCAAAACATTGGGTACAATTTTAGCTTTTGCACGATTTTCTTTGCTCAAAAGCAAATTTCTTGAGCTATATGCCAATCCGTCTTTTTCTCTAAAAATGGGGCAGGACACAATTTGAATGGAATAATTTTGAGTCTCCTTAAGTTTTTTAATCACCAATAATTGTTGATAGTCTTTTTCTCCAAAATAGGCTTTGTGTGGCTTTACTAGTTTAAACAAAAGGTCTACCACCATTATTACACCTTTAAAGTGTCCGGGCCTGTAGGCTCCTTCCATAACAGTATCTAAATATCCTAAATCTATGTTTATAAAATTTTCTAAACCACTGGGGTAAATTTCTTCAACCGAAGGCACAATAACGGCATCGCAACCGGAGTCTTCTAATAGTAGGAGGTCTTTTTGGAGGGTTCTTGGGTAATTGGTTAAATCGCCTTGTTGGTTAAACTGAGTGGGGTTTACAAAAATGCTTACAACAGTTAAATCGTTGTTTAAACAAGAATCCTTAACCAATTGAATGTGACCATTGTGCAAAGCTCCCATGGTGGGAACAAAACCTATTGTTTTATCAGCAGTTTTGCTGCGCCAATCGTTATACTGACTTTTTAATGTAAATACTTCCATTTAATGCAAAGATGTTGCAAAGCTAATAAAGTAAGTTTATTTTGAAATAAAGAAAAAATTTACTTAATTTTGTACTCTTTAAAAAAAAGCTTAACTCAAACCAAGAAAATGAAAAAAGCAAAAGTTCTATTTGTTTCGCAAGAAATTACGCCCTATGTAGAAGCTAATCACTTATCCACAATAGGAAGATACTTACCACAAGGTATTCAGGAAAAAGGAAGAGAAATAAGAACGTTTATGCCTAAATACGGCACTGTAAACGAAAGAAGAAACCAGTTACATGAAGTTATAAGGTTGTCAGGAATGAACCTTATAATTGACGATACAGATCATCCACTAATAATTAAAGTTGCTTCAATTCAATCGTGCAGAATGCAAGTATATTTTATTGACAACGAAGAATATTTTCAAAGAAAATCATTAATGACAGACGAAACAGGTGCTTATCACGAGGACAATGACGAAAGGTCTATCTTTTTTTGCAGAGGAGTAATAGAAACAGTTAAAAAATTAGGATGGTCTCCAGATATTATTCATTGCAACGGTTGGATTTCTGCTCCAATGCCAATTTTAATTAAAAAAGTATTTAACGAGGATCCCTTATTTGCCGATACAAAAGTTATTTACAGTATTTTTGACGAAGAATTTTCTCCGGCGCTAAATAAAAAATTTGCCCAAAAAATACAAATGACAGGTATTTCAGATGCCGATGTTAAAAGAGTAAAAGACCCAACATTTAGCAACCTAACTAAGTTTGCCATAGATTATTCGGATGGAATAATTAAAGGAAGCATGAAAATTAGTGCCGATATTGAAAAACATTTAAAGGCATCAAACAAGCCAGTTTTGGCTTTTCAAGATCCCGAAAACTATGTTGCTGGATTTAATGAGTTCTACAATACTATTCTAGAAGAAACTCCTGCACTCGTAGAATAAATATGCCCCAATTATTTTCCGGTATTACTTTGCGGAAGACTTTATTGTTTTCCGCAAATTTTTTTTTAATTGTGTTTTTGTTTTCAGCCTGCGATAAAAAGACGTCTTTGGGAGGAGATTTATTGGACGACGAATCAAAAAATTTTAGAACAATAGAGTACAATGGGTTTTTTTCTCACTCGTTGTTAGAAAGAAGGGTTAGATCTGACGAAGATTCTTGCAACATTAATTTTTTGGGTTCTTACAATGACCAAGACTTTGGAATTATTTCTAGTGGATTCATGGTGCAATACAGTTTACCTTTCCCCAACAATTTGCCAATTTCGAGGCTTCATCCAGACTCCTTTGTAGTGGATTCTGTTACTGTGCAATTGCCTTACAGAGCAGGAAGCTATTATGGAAACAATGAAGCGAGCTTAAAATATCAAAGACTTCAGGTTTTTGAACTTAAAAACAACATTAATAAAAGTGATTCTTATTATTCCGATTTAGATTTTGCCTCCTACGCAAACACTGCATCGTTGGCAGATCAGTTTTTTTTGCCCGATGTTACAGTAATAAAATCTTCTGATTTAGATACTGTTCCAATGCTTCGTTTAAAATTAGACAAGGTGTTTGGCAGCAGATTATTAGCGGATACAAATTCCTTAAAAAACTCTTCCTCTTTTTTAAATTACTTTAAAGGATTACAGTTTAGAGTAAACAACATCAATCAACCAACTTTAGGTGGAGGAATTGTTGGCTTTGATTTAAATTTAAGAGCCTCAAAGCTTACGGTTTATGCAAAACATCAAAGGTTGGGTGCATTAAAATATTCATTTACTACCAACTCAGATTTTGCAAAAGTAAATTTCTATGGCTACACCAGAAGTGCTCAAAATAGTGTAACGCAACAATTTTCTGACACTACACTGGGTCAAAATTTTATATATTTACAAGGGTTTGGAAGCACAAAAGCAAAGTTAACCTTGCCGTTTATAAACAGCTTTAAAGATTCATTGCCAGTTTTAATAAATAAAGCGGAATTGATAGTTGAGCTTCAAGATGAAAATCTTTCTGTTTTTCCTCCAATATCTAAATTGGCCTTAAGGGTTCATAAGGCCGATGGCACCATTGTTAAGCTCACAGACGAAGAGGCTGCCGGAGCATTTAATATAAATGGAATACTAAATTCTACTAATCAATATAAATTTAATATTACTCAGTATATTTATTCTTTGCTTTATTCCGCCGAAAGCGATAAAGGATTATTTTTGTCGGTTTATGATGGAGGATTAAATCCAGGTAAAATAAAATTAAAGGGAGGAAATAACATTAGACTAAAAATTACTTATACTAAAACAAATTAAAACATGTGTGGAATAGTAGCATATCTAGGAAAAAGACAAGCTTATGATGTAATAATTAAAGGATTGCACAGACTAGAATACCGTGGGTACGACAGTGCAGGTATTGCCTTAAATTTAAGCAGCGGCCTAAAAGTTTATAAATGCAAAGGAAAAGTTTCTGATTTAGAAAAACATATTTCCAACCAAGATACAAACTCAACAATTGGAATTGGTCACACACGGTGGGCAACACATGGAGTTCCAAACGATGTAAACGCCCACCCACATTCTAGCCAATCTAAAGGTTTGGTAATGATACACAATGGGATAATTGAAAACTATTCGCCCATAAAAATTGAATTGCAAAAGAGAGGTCATGTGTTTGAAAGTGACACAGATACCGAAGTATTAATACATTTAATAGAGGAAATAAAAAACAACGAAAAGTGCAGCTTAACAGAAGCAGTAAGGTTATCATTAAATGAAGTAGTTGGTGCTTATGCAATTGTGGTAATGGACAAAAATGATAACAATATGTTGGTTGCCGCAAAAAAAGGAAGTCCTTTGGTAGTAGGAATTGGCGAAGATGAATTCTTTTGTGCTTCGGATGCCACACCCATAATTGAATACACCAAAAATGTTGTTTACCTAGAAGAAGAAGAAATTGTAGAGATAAAAAGAGGAGAGGAAATAAAAATAATTAATATAAAAAACCAAACAAAAACTCCTTACATCCAAGAGTTAGAAATGAGTTTAGAAGCCATAGAAAAAGGTGGTTATCCTCATTTTATGCTAAAAGAAATTTTTGAGCAGCCACGTTCTATACTCGATTCAATGAGAGGAAGAATGAACGCCAACGAAAATTATGTGAAGATGGGCGGCATAAGCGAATACAAACAAAAAATAATGAATGCCGAACGATTTATTGTTGTTGCTTGTGGCACTTCTTGGCATGCAGGATTGGTGGCAGAATATTTGTTTGAAGATTTAACAAGAATTCCAGTTGAAGTAGAATATGCTTCAGAGTTTAGATACAGAAATCCAATAATTACAGAAAAGGATGTAGTAATTGCAATTTCACAGTCGGGCGAAACTGCCGATACTTTAGCAGCCATTGAACTTGCAAAATCAAAAGGCGCTACAGTTTTTGGCGTATGTAATGTTGCCGGTTCGTCTATTGCAAGAGCAACACATGCTGGTTCATATACACATGCTGGGCCAGAAATTGGTGTGGCGTCTACAAAAGCATTTACAGCACAAGTAACGGTTTTAACATTGATGGCATTGCACATTGCACAAGCAAAAGGAAGCATCAAGGAATCTAGGTTTCATCAAATTTTGAGTGAAATGGAAGGAATTCCTGCTAAAATTCAAAAGACACTCAAAAGCAACGATCTAATTTATAAAATTGCAGAAGAGTTTCAAGACGCCCACAACTTCTTATATTTAGGAAGAGGATACAGTTTTCCGGTGGCATTGGAAGGTGCTCTTAAATTAAAAGAAATTTCATACATACACGCTGAGGGTTATCCGGCGGCAGAAATGAAACACGGCCCTATTGCATTAATTGACGAAAAAATGCCAGTTGTGGTGATTGCAACCAAAGGTGTTAATTACGAAAAAGTAGTGAGCAACATCCAAGAAGTAAAAGCAAGAAAAGGAATAATAATTTCTATTGTTACCGAAGGAGACACTCAAGTAAAAGAAATGTCGGACTACAGCATAGAAATTCCTGATGTAGAAGAATGTTTAGTTCCTTTGGTGAGCGTTGTTCCATTGCAATTATTAAGTTATCATATAGCTGTGATGAGAGGTTGTAATGTAGATCAACCAAGAAATTTAGCAAAAAGTGTAACGGTAGA
>JBAXQC010000104.1:0-6172 GCA_037131955.1 Bacteroidota bacterium | reverse complement strand
GAGGCACCACAACAAAGACCTTCTGAATTTTCAGGAGGTCTTATTTGTTAAAATAGAATTAGAATCCTTTTTTTTGTTTTAATCCAAAAGATTGGCAGTTTTTTCGAGTTTTTTTAAATCAAGAATTTTAATTTTTTTTCCTCTTAGTTCAATAATTCCATCCTTATCAAATTCAGACAAAAATCTAATGAGCGATTCAGTTGCTGTGCCAATAAATTGAGCTATTTCTTCTCGTGACAATTGTAGGTTTATGGTATTTCCATCCTCTAAAAAGCCATAGGTTTTTTCAAAAATTATTAAGGCCTCTGCCACTCGTTCTCTGAGCGATTTATTGGAAATAGTTGAAAGTCTCTCTTCAGCAAAGTTTAAATAATCGTTTAATTTAGAAAATAAGCTACCTGTTAAATTTTCGCTTTTTTTAATGGTATCGTAAAAAGATTCTTTTGGAATGTAACACACTGTAGATTCTTCCAGAGTTACAGCAGAAACTGCATAAGGTTGGTTGCTTAAGAATGATCTAAATCCTAATAAATCTCCATCTTTGGCAAATCTAAAAATTTGGTCTCTACCATTTTCTTGATTTTTGGTAAGTTTTATTTTTCCATGTTTCACGCAAAAAAGACCAACCGGATTGGTATTTTCTATAAATATTGTTTGTCCTTTGCTGTAAGTAATGCAACGCTTTGTATCGGATATTTTTTTTATTTCGTCGTGAGTTAAATCACAGAAAACAGAATTACATTTAGAATTACAATCCTTACAAGGTAAATGATCGCTCATTTTTTATATTTTGGTTAAAGTTAATTTAGAATTTACAATATAAAAAGTAAAAAAGATTTTATTTGTAATTCTATTCTTTGTTGTTTTCTGAAATCTCATTTTTCTGTAATGTATTAGTTGGATCGCAGTTTTTAGTTAAATATAATTTTTTTATAAATGGGTTTTCTAAAAGTTGAAACGACAAATATGGAGTGCCAAATAATTCACAAAATCTTCTTGAGTTTAGTTCAGACGCCTTATGCATTGCCAATTCAAAATTTCTTGAGTACAATTTTCTTTCTATTTGTGCACTGCTTGTGATATAAGTAAAAACAGCATTTTCTGTTAGTTCTTTTTTATTTAAATAAGGCTCTAAAAGGCCTGCTGCTAATTCATATTCTCCATTGTTATTAAATATTTTAGCCGAGGTAGTATTTGTTTCAATAGAATTATCTGCGTTTTTTGAAATTAAGTTTTTAATTTGAGAAATACATTCTCTCTTTTGACTTTCATTTTCAGGCAATGTATCTATGTATTTTAATTGAGCAAATTGGTAAGTTAAGTTCATTAGATTTTTTTGATCATCAGATAAATCGTAACAATCTGCAACTAACTTGTTAAGTTTTTGAATTTTCTTTTGTTCACTTTGCAGATAATTAAATTTTAACAACAGATTTAAATAATTGTAAGAAACAACACAATTATTTGAGTCTAAATTCCAATATTTTTCAAATGTTTCTAAGTTATCTTCAGTAATTTCAGAATTGGCCTCACTCATTTTATACACCAAAGAGTTGTTTAATAATGCCATGTTTTCTTTTGTTTCGGAAAGATTTAGTTTTTCAAAAAAATCCTTTGACAAAGTTCCATCTTTAATTTTACTATTTGCAAATTCAGCAATTTCGGTGGCTTCATTTAATTTCCCTTTTTTTAAATTAGAAATAATTTTTTTTGAACAGAATATTTCAAGTTTTTCCTTGCTTAGATTATAAGAAATATCCATAACAATCCTTGCAAACCGCCCCTTGGCTAAAATGGATTCAAGATCTTCTGAAATTTGTTTTCCGTTAATTACAGCAATTGCTTCTTTTTTTTTCATTAAGCTCAAGTATTCATATTTGGTATCTTCTACTACAAGCCTGAATAAATCCCATGAATCTTGTGTTTTTATATATGTGGGTATTTCTTTGTTGTGAATTTTACTAATAGCATCTTTTAAACTTTCGGCTCTCTTTTTTTGCAATAAAGAATTTGAAATAGAGTCTCCTTCAATGGAAGAATAAGAATAAATGTATACACCATCAATATTAAACTCTGGCTCATTTAGAGCAGTAATTATCGGTTCAATATCTTTTTCCTCGTAAGAGAATTTATTCTTTTGAAAGGGTACAATAAAATTAATTATCGAAGATTCAGCTTTTGGATTGTAATCAACTGCACTTTCTAAATAGTTTTGATTGCAGAAGGCAAAAGAATTGCTAGAACTAGTTTTTTCAATTTTATTTTCTGTATAACTCCTTTTTAATGATTTGCATACTTTATTGTTTTGCACTACTAATAAATTCAACTCATAGTCGCCTTTTAACTTTTTAGGAATTTTGCCAAGAGAAACATAAACACTAGGATTTTTGGAACCTTTGGTTTTTGTCTTTTGAGCAGGAATATTTATCAGAAAAATTTGTTCTGGCCTAACAGTCTTTAATAAAATTCCTCTCGAAGGTAAATTATAATTGGTAATTACTTCATTGGGATAGGTGTACTGAGTTTTTTGAACAATGTCAATTGCTAGTCCATCGGTTGGTTTTTTTAATAATTTTTTAAGCAGCTTACTGTCGTTATAAAACAAGAAAACTTCACCCTTAATTATTTTAATTCCATTATAAAGTGCTGCATAATCTTTAAATTTTTCGCAGTTTAAACAAGATTTGTTTTCTGGCAATGAAAGTTCTTTTGACTTTTTTGTAAACGGAATTCTTAAAACTTTTCTATAGTTAATTCCTGCATTTAATGATTTATAGCTTCCAAATACCACTGAAATAAAAATGTTGTTTTTCTTTTCATTTAATCTTGCAGATATGCCAACTTGTGTATAGGATGAGTTGTTTAGGTAAAGGGGATATTCTTTACTTTTTAATATAAGTTTTAGCACCTCTGCTGCTATAAAATCTTCTGAAAAATCTATTTTGCCTTTTTTTACCGGTAATCTAAATGTTGCCTCGTCCAGCAGGGCACTACCAAAATTATGTTTACTTCTTTCTTCAATTGTTTTGTACCTACCTGTTTTTCGAGTAGATTTGTTTTCTCCACTTATAGCCATGTATTCTGCTTGGTCTGCAGCAAGTTCATTTAAAAATGAACTGAAGCTTAAGGTATCTTGCTTTGTTGATATTCGTTGGTTATTTAATTCCTTAAATATATAAATTCTTACGCTATCAGTATAAGCATTGGTAACAAATCCCGATCCTGGTTCATCGTCGGTATTTTCGTTTTGTGAAAGAGATAGGTCGGATTCAAAAACTAGAAAGATAAACAAAATTAACCTCAGCAATAAGTGCTTGTTGTATGGTATAAAACTATTTCCAAAAGTAATCTTCAAATTTAGGTTTAACTTAGGTTTGATTACAAAAATGGAAATAAAATTCAAATATAATAGCTTTCAAACTCATTTTTAAAAATAAAGCATTAACATCAGTTATCAACAAATGGAGTAAAACCCAAATCAAATTTTGCATTGTTTTGTTTGATGGCTATTTTTGTCCATTAAAATTTAATAAATCGAAATGAAAAAATTATTACTTATTGCTTTATTCTTGTTTTCAATAGGAACTCAAGCACAAACGTATTTAATGGGAAATGGATCCAATTCCTTCACTACTTGTTCTGGAACATTCTACGATTCCGGAGGTGCAACGGGCAGTTATCAAAACAATGAAAATGGCACAGTAACTTTTTTCCCCTCTACTCCAAATTCTGTTTTGCAGATAACATTTACATCTTTTGATACAGAGGATAATTACGATGGATTGATGATTTACAATGGTCCAACAGCCTTCTCTCCACTAATTTCTTCTGGATTAGCTGCAGGAAATGGTACCACCACTTGCCCAGCAGGCTCATGGAGAGCTTTAGGTTCACCTGGTACAATAGTATCTACTGATCCTACAGGAGCATTAACTTTTGTTTTCACAAGTGATAATTCTATAACACCTACAGGTTGGGCAGCAACGATAACCTGTGTATCTAACTCTCCAACTTATGTTATGACCAATGGCACTGCAACTACTTGCAGCGGAAGTTTTTACGATTCACAAGGTTTAAGCGATTATTTAAATAATGAAAACTACACTTATACGATATTTCCCTCTACACCCGGAGCCAAAGTTCAAGTTAACTTTACAGCATTTTTCACAGAAGATTCATACGATGGATTAATGATTTACAATGGGTCAAGCACCGCTTCTCCATTAATTTCCTCTGGATTACCTGCGAGTGTAAATAGTCCTTTAACATGTCCTGCCGGATCTTGGAGAGGAACAGGGAGTCCGGGCACAGTTACATCTACAGATGCTTCGGGAGCATTAACTTTTGTTTTTAAGTCGGATGCTATTGTGGCTGCTGCTGGCTGGGAAGCAACCATTTCATGTGTACTTCAGGGAAATAATTATGCGATGAACAATACAGCAGGTTCCTATACCACGTGTTCAGGAACTTTTTACGATTCAGGAGGATTATCTTCTAATTATTCCGCTTCTGAAAATTCTGTTTTAACATTTTTTCCTGCAACTGCAAACAGTAATATTTCATTCAACTTTAGTTCTTTTGATACCCAGTTAGGGTTTGATACGTTGTATGTTTACAATGGAGCAACTACAGCTGCTCCACTTTTAGGAGCCTATACTGGAGTACTGGGAGCTGGAACCTTATCTGCAAATAACGCTCTGGGCGCCTTAACATTCAAGTTTAAGTCAAATGCAGTAGTTCAAAATGCTGGATGGGTAGCCACAATAAGTTGTATTACAATTACAACTGCACCAGTAATTAATTTTGTTGCAAATTTCGTCCAAATTCCAGCTGGAAGCTCTGTAAATTTTACTGATTTGTCAACCAACAATCCAACTGCGTGGAATTGGAGTTTTCCTGGGGCTGTAACAACTACATCAACACTTCAAAACCCTACAAACATTCAATACAATAATCCTGGTTGCTATGAAGTAACGCTTACTGCAACAAATTTTATAGGCTCAAACACAGCAACAGCTACATGTTATATAAATGTAGCTCCCGCTGGCACCTTTTATTGTATTCCTAATCCTACCAATGGAACAAGTGATGGAGATTTTATTAACGGTGTAACATTAAATACAATTTCTAATTTAAATACAGGAGCAACAAATGGTCCCATATATACTTACTACAATACTTTTACCACCAATTTAAATGTTGGTCAACAGTATCCATTGGGTATTCAATCTGGAACTTATGCTTTAGATGTTTATGCAGCTTGGATTGATTACAACTCCGATGGTGACTTTGCAGATGCTGGCGAAAAACTAGGTGAATTTACATCCACAACCGCCCTTACTACTGGTACAATTAATTTTACAGTGCCAACAGGTACAACTTCTGGATACAAAATAATGAGAGTTCGTGCAGCATGGGCTGCCGGAAATGGAGCTGCAAATATGTCACCTTGTACTGATTATGCCTACGGAGAAACTGAAGATTACATTGTGAATATTGTTGTTCCAAATGCTCCTCCAGTTGCAAATTTTACATCAAATGTTCAAAATATAAACGTGGGGCAATCGGTAAATTTTTTTGATTTATCTACTAATAATCCAACCACTTGGTCTTGGACATTTACAGGAGCAGCAACCACAACATCTAATGTACAGTTCCCCACCAATATCACTTACAATGTGGCTGGCTGTTATCCGGTAACCTTAGTTGCAGGAAATGCTTTTGGCACTAACTCTAGTAACCAAACATGCTACATCAACGTAACAAATCCAACAGCATTTTGCACGCAATTGCATCAAAACGATTGTTCTAGTGCAGATAACATAAGCTCTTTTTCAATTACGGGAACAACTCTTCAAAATTTAAATTCAGGTTGTACATCTGCTAATGGCTTAGGATATACTAATTACGGTCCAAGTGCAAATTATACCGCAACATTAACTCGTGGCCAAAGCTACCAATTTAATTTAACGTCTACCTCTAACAGTACAGCTTCAATCTGGATAGACTATAACCACAACAATTTATTCGACACAAACGAATGGTCACAAATAGCAACATCTACAGTACCTTATGTGTCTTCGTCTGTTTCTATTGTTATTCCAACAAATGCCTTGTTAGGTGCTACTGCAGTTAGGATAAGAACACGAGATTTTGGTGGATTAAATGGGGC
>JBAXQC010000103.1:0-6306 GCA_037131955.1 Bacteroidota bacterium | reverse complement strand
AACGTGATTCTTTCATTGTAGGCAAAGTGTATTCAGGTAAAATGATCGTATTATTTAATCTCAAGAAATTAATATAATTACCTCTAGCAGAATAAATACAGGCTTTCTTGGTTTTACGGTAGCATTCACATGGCACAATTTCATCAACTGGACGATCATAAAAATCGATTACATCTAATTTTTCTTCTTCTAGTTTCTTTCTAACATCATAAAGCAAATCAATATCTGGCTTAAGAAATGGCAGTGAAGGGTAATTAGAAAGCAGTACCATGTTTTCGGATAAGAAGTTAATGATTCCATCTGTGTGGCCTACATTATCGCTTTTACTTCTCTCAATAATTTCGGGCCTTAATCCAGTATAGTCTTGCAGAATATGTACAACTTCAGATTTAGATAGTTCACGATTATCTTCTAATATCTTGTTGGTCAAAAATACAGTTGAGGTATTATTTATAAAATTACCCCCATCAAGATAAAGAGGCATAAAGACCATTTTCTTTTTTAGGCACTCTTTTACGATTATTCTTGATTGTTTATTGAGATGTTCAAAATAACTACTATCTCTTGATTGGGTGCAGTATTGAGGATGGTAATATGGCTTTATCAATTCATCAGTAGTAGTATTTATTCCGATACAATCTCTTAGCCAGATTTCATCCCAATTTTTAATACCAATTGTATTTACCGTTTTATACTGATATCGATTTGATAGTTTCTGGCAAGTGACATTATTATTTGAAATGATCCATAGTTGGATATCATTTGGAATAATCTGAATTAATGCATCGTAGAATTGTGTAAGTGATTCATATTCGTTTGAAAACCTTTCAGGATAGGCAAGGATAAGGTTTTGAACCTTGGTGTAGTCGGTAAAAATCATCTCTAGTAGTTTTACCTAGGCAAAGGTACGAAGAGGACTTAGGGAGAAAAAAGAAGTCTTTTTAACTATTTTATTATGTATCTATATTTATGTTTTGTAATTACATTCTCTAGATAATGTATTATGATAAAATTGTTATTTGATTGATAGTCAAGATGTTATAATTTTTTTAAATTATTTTATTGTATTTTCAATATTATTAATTAGGTTTGTATGACACAACAAATTAATTGTGTCATGATACCAGAATTTATTATAGTCAAGGGAAGCAATTGGAAATTATTACCGCCAGGAATTCATGAGGCTTCGATGGATGAAGTATTTAGAAAATTTGCAACAAATGAAAGGAGAAAATCTTTGTTTAAAGGTCTTAAAAAGGGCTTAGACAATATTTTTAATTCTGGGTGCCCTCAAATATTTCTTGATGGAAGTTATGTAACAGAAAAACCATACCCCAATGATTATGAAGTCTGTTGGGATACAACATTTGTTAATCCTTTACTGTTAGATCCAGTTTTTTTCGATTTAGCTAATGGTAGAGAGAATCAAAAATTGAAATATTATGGAGAATATTTTCCAGCTATGTTAATAGAAGGAATGTCTGGTAAACCATTTGTAGATTTTTTTCAAATTGATAAAGAAAGTGGTAATAAAAAAGGGATAATTCTTGTTTTAAACTATCTAAAAAAGGAGGCTTAATATGATAACTAACGATAGGCAATATAAAATAACAAAATATCAAATTGAAGAATTCGAATTAGCACTTAATTCAATCTCAAGTATAGATATAAATATTAAAGATATACATCCAAGAATAGTTGAATTTCAAAAAGAAGCTATACTAGTTAAACTTAAAGAATTAACTCAAGAAGTTTTTGAGTATGATGAACTAAAAGCAGGTAAAATTGCAATAGCTGAAATTTCTGATTTAAAGGAATTACCATTAACACTAATTAAAGCAAGAATCGCAAATAGGTTAACTCAATCTGAATTAGCTGAAAGAGTTGGTGTTAAGATGCAACAAATTCAAAAATATGAATCTGAAAAATATGAATCTGCAAGTGTTAAAACACTTTTAAAAATTGCAGAGGCGCTTGAAATTAGAATTAATGGAGATGTACAAATTAAACATATAGATAGCGGAATAGACTTTGATTTAAAAAAATATCCATTCAAACAAATGTATCAAAGAGGATGGTTCAAAAATTTCTATGGTAACTATAATGAAGCAGTTTTAAATTCTGAGAATTTAATTGCAAAGCTTTATGAAAATATTGGCTCGAAATCTGCTCAATATAGTTTTAATAAGAAAACAAATAAATTAAATTCTAAAGATAATCCTATTGCTCTTGGTGCTTGGTATGCTAGAGTTATCGATATGGCTAAAGAACAACATCTTGATTCGGTATTTAAAAAGGATATAATAAACGAAGAATGGTTAAATAATCTTGTAAAATTAAGTGTAAACAAAAGCGGAGTATTGGATGCTGTTAACTTTATAAAAGAAAGTGGTATTAAGTTTATAATTGAACAACAATTAGAAGGAACATATTTAGATGGAGCTGCAATATTAATGGACAAAACTCAACCAATTATTGCAATGACTTTAAGATATGATCGTTTAGATAATTTCTGGTTTGTTTTATTACATGAAATTGCGCATATCAAACTTCATTTATCTAATGAGATTGAAAGTATTTTTGATGATTTAGATATTAAACTAGAAGGTATTGAAAGCGAAGCGGATTCATTTGCTTTGAATGCAATAATACCAGACCATATTTGGAAAAAATCATTAGTAAGATTTAGCCCATCAAAAGAAACTATAATAAATCAAGCAAAATCACTTAAAATCAACCCTGCTTTGATAGCAGGGAGATTAAGGAGAGAAAGTGGTAAGTATACACAATTTAATGACTTAATTGGACAAGGAGAAGTGAGAATACACTTCATTAATGAAATAAAAAATAAATTAGTATGAAAAAGCAATTTTATCTACCTGTTTTAAAATCTAAACAAGGTGAATTTGATGCCCTTTTTAAATTAGATACAAATATAAAAAAACATACAGTACCACTTTTTGAAATAACTCCTATTGAATTTGATAATTCAATAGCTGAAAAGCCAAAAACGATTGAAACTCATTTGAATAACTTTTGTAAAAAAGTTGAAAAGAAATGGGCATTAAATGAACTTTTTATAGATACTCATTTAATTACTAATGAAAGGCCTTCTGAGAAAGATTGTTTTGAATATATTTTTGATATTTTATTCGAAAAGAAAATCAACCCCATACCTGTCGTAAGAATTGATTCATCAATAAATCTAATTAATTCAATCAATTTAATATTTTTATTATATCCAATATCACAAATTGCTATAAGAGTTACTATATCTGATCTATTAAATACAGAAATCAATACTGAAGTTGAAAAACTGTTAGAAAGCCTATCAATTGACCCACAGAATTGTCACCTAATTATTGATTTAAAAGATGCTGACTTTACTAACTATGATGATTTCGCTGATGGAATATTAGATTCTTTAAAAGTCTTTCCAAGATTAAGACAATGGAATACTATTTCGATTTGTTGTGCAGCATTTCCGGCAACAAGTTTACTTGAAAAAGGCTTATCTACAGTCCCGCGAAATGATTGGAAATTTTATACAAGTTTGATTGATAAAATTGATTTAGAAGAATTGGATATTCAAATTAATTATGGGGATTATGGAATTGTTGCTTCAGGATATTTTGAATTCGATCCAAAAAAAATGTCAAGAAGTGCTAATATTCGATATACACATAATAATGTGTGGTTTATTTCAAAAGGGAATAAACTTAAGAAATCAGAGGACTTTAAACAGTATTTAACTCAAACTCAAGATATTGTAAAATCGAGATATTATTTGGGAGAAACATTTTCTGCTGGAGATTTACATATTAAAAAGTGTTCAGAAGGAACCGTGAGTACAGGAAATCCAACTGTATGGAATTGGGTAGGAAATAATCATCATTTTACTAAAGTAGTTTCTGATTTAGTCGCCAACAATTTCTTTTCTTAAGATAATCTAAAGCAATATTACTAAGTGTTTGTGTGTCACATACCTCTGTGAGTATGGCATATAATTGACACTTAGTCTGTTTTGATTTTATTTTTATTTGAAATTGAGATTCTAAAATTGAGATTACTTCATCTTTCCAAAGAAGTTGCGAAATACCTAAACCATCTTTTCCTATATTTTTTAATCCAGTTCTATATTTTAGAAATAGAAATTTTCCATTTTTAGTTTGCTTAATTAAATATATTCCCCACCATTTTGGAATTATTTCAAGTGCTTTTGGTAGGTGATTTTCAGATGAAATAATATAAGCCTGATCAAAAACCTCACTATAAGCAATCATTTGTGATTCCAATCGCTGAAGTGTGTCTTTTTCGGTTTTTATTTCATAACCAATTAATTTGCCATTTAGTACAGCAATATCGGCTCTTATTTCTCCATTTCTTAAACTAAATTCATCTAATATAAATGTATCCGAATTGAGATGAGCTTTTCTTAATATTTTATTGTGAAATGCCAATCTTATCTGAGGATCATTCATTTAGTAAAGATTTGTAAATATTAGAAACGCTGAAACTACATAATTTATTACTTCTAATGGAGAATGTTAAACACATTTTTTCAATATAATATCACTGAAAGTTGAATTTTATATTACTCTAAAAATCAGTAGAAAAATTGGAATATTAAAGTAATTTAGAAAAATACTAAATCATTTATTGAATAGCCTGAGCGAAAATGAAATTATTTTTAAGACCTATTTTTTTGTTATATAAATCAATTTCCTTATCTGCTATCTTTTTTTTAATCAATTTTCCCTATTCTCCCTCTTATTTTTGTTTGAAAAACCAAGTGCCTTTTCTCCATCAAGTTTCCAATTTCCACCAATCTTTTTGGCAATCATATCAATTTTCAAAGTATCTCTGGTATCACCTGATTCAATAAATAAATCATATTTGACTTTAGCAGAAATATCTTCAGTAAACTCGTAAACATCTATATTCTTAGGTTCAATTTTCAAACCAACTCCCATTAAATTAGCAAATGGTAATAAACCCATTGCTAAAACATTATTCATGTTTTGATTATAAAATGGCAACCCATCTGGCCCTACCCCTTTTATTGTCTCAGAAGTATAACCGCCATTTAATAAACCAAAGTATGTTTTCTCGATTTGTTCTTTTATTTCCATTCGATCTTTTGAATAACTATCAAATAACCATCCTTTTTTTGAGCCTAGATATAACAGTGAGCCAATAAGTAATAAAGCTAAAATAATTACCCAAACATAGTTTTTCTTTTCCTCTGTATATTCGAAATTTTCTGGTGTAGATTCAATTAGATGTTCCGATGCGAGTAAATTATGATCAAGTATTTCAATCTGCCTATCTAATTTTTCTTTTTTTTGCAAAAATTCCATTTCTGATATTTCATGATTGGTTAATGAATTTTTCAACATTTCTAGTTCACTATCCAATTGCTGCCTTTTCGTTAAAAGCAAAGTATTTTCATTAACAATATTAGATTTTCCTAATTGTTGAAGAAGCAATTCTTGATTATCATAGTGATATTGTCGTTCTGCCTCAATAATTCTTCTATTGTACTTTTCTACACTAATACTAGCCCATATTATACAAATAGGCCAGTAAAGAACTATAAAACAAATACACCAAAAAGCAGTAAATCCAAAAGCTAGTGAAGAAAAACTAGAAGCCCCTAATAAAAAGATTACCAGTATTGGAATACTAAAAAGCATAATAAATCCACCTGAAACCGAAGCATAGAATAAGCCAAATGGTCCAAAAAAAGTGGTAAGTAGGATAGCAGTTGTTGTACTTTTTAGAGGATGGGAATGAAATGAATTATGCATCTGCCTTGAATTTTATTGTAGATAAATTGAGGGAATATAAAAATAACGCATATATGCTTCAAATAAAAATATTGATTTAGTCCAATTTGAGCAGGTGATTAATGTTAAGAATAAAAAGTTGATAAAAGCTGTTGGGGAACGTATTCGCCAATTTCGTTTAGAACAGAATATTTCACAGGAGGATTTGGCTTATGAGGCTGATATTCTAGTCTCACAAATTGGACGCATAGAAAGGGGAGAAACGAATCCAACTATATCTACTTTATATGTCATTTCGGTGGCCTTAAAAATTGAATTATCTACTCTTCTTGATTTTAAAATGAAAAAATAATAGTTACAAGAATTATAATTATTTCTCGAAATAAATATCAATTACATTAATCCAACGTTTACTTATTCTTGTATTGTGAATCTCCTTTTGGTAAACTTTAAATTGTACAGTCATATTTTCTGGTATATAATTAGGCATTTCAACTAAACAATCATACAAAGTCAG
>JBAXQC010000102.1:0-6770 GCA_037131955.1 Bacteroidota bacterium | reverse complement strand
TCTTTCTCCATTTCTAAGAAAATCTACAGCTATTGAGCCGTTTTCTTGATTGCAAATCTCAGGTACGATAAGGTTGTTTAGTTTTAAATCAATTTCGGCAACAATTGCTGTTCCCGAAGCGGAGGAAAAACACTGATTATTGTCTGTAACAGATAACAAAGAATAATTACCGGGAACTAAATTGGGAACAGTGTAAGGTGAAGTATTAACAGCTACTGTAATTGTATCAAAAACAGTTGAAGAATCTGTTGGAACCAGGTAAGTTAAACTAAAAGGACTTGCACCTGAGAGAGCAACTGAAATAGAGCCTCCTGGGCAATTGGTTCTGTTATTGGCACCAAAAATTGCACCACCACTAATAACTGCTGTTGGTAACTGAGCTATATTAATTACAACATCATCGCTAAAAGAAGGGCAAATGCCCAGTGAATTGGTTGTAAAAGTTAATGTAACGGAACCAAAAACTTCATTAGCGGCCAATGTATAATTTGTAGTGGTTTGGTTTGGTGTTGAGAAAACTCCAGCACCGCCAGTCCAAGTTCCGGATGTTGCACCGCCGCTTAATGTAGCGCTGATACTTACTACTGAGCCGGCGCAAACATTTTGATCGGGACTAACTATAACAGAAGGTGGCTCAGCCAAAGTAAATATTACAGTGTCTGTTGCAATTGGGCAAACTGTTTGAGCGTTTGAGGTTATTACAATTGTTACACTACCAGCTGCAATATCTGCTGCAGAAGGAGTGTAAGTGCCAATAGTATCAGTATTATTTGAGAATACTCCCGTTCCAAGAGTTGACCAAGTAGCTCCGGTAGCTGAACCTGAGATTGAACCTTGAAGATTAATTGGTAAGCCTCCGCAAAGACTTTGATCTGCTCCTGCGTTTACACCAGGATTTTGAATAGAAACGGTTACACATTCTTGTACTCCAACGCAGCCTTCGGAAGAAGTAATTGTTAAGCAATATTGACCAGCCTGAGCAACAGTAATAGCAGAAATAGAAATATTTTGAGTTGTTGCAGTAAAACCATTTGGTCCAGTCCAACCGTATGTTACACCGGTAAGTGTATTAGAAGTTATACTTAAATCACTGCCTTCACACAAACTTAAAGTACCTGTAGGATTTCCAAGAGGCACTATTGGCGATGCCACAACTATTGTTGTGTCATAAGAACAGCCACCTGGAACTTGAATGACGCAATTGTAAGTTCCCCCCGGCAGATTTGTAAAACTTCCCGTGGTGCCAAATGATACGCCACCATTTATAGAATAATTAAACGTGTTTTCAATAGGTAAACCTTGTAATGTAATTGTTCCATCACCTCCTGCACAAGTAGCATCGGTGTGTGTTACAGTATGTTCAAAATTTAATATTTGAACAACAAAGTTTACCGTTGTTGTTTGAATAGGAATTCCATCGTCCGTTCCTTGTATGGATATATTGTATGTGCCAACGTTAGCCAAGGTACCTAAAATGGTTAATGTGGCAGAAGCTGAACTACCAGAAATTATATCAGTTACGGTTATATCAGGCGCTCCATTGGTATTGATAGTTATTGTTGTGGTTTGAGTTTGTTCTGGCGATACAAAGCCCACATTTAGTTGTACTTGATCTCCTACACAAACTTTAAGAGTATCACATACACCAACACCAGTAATGATAGGAGGTATATTGTTGTCGCTTGCAGTACTAAAATTAAAAGATTGATTGTCCAACCAGGATACTCCATCCGGTTCTCCGTCAGCCCCGTCATAATCAGTACCGGGATGGTCAAAACGCCCAAATTGAATATAACTAGTGCCATCACCTAAATTAGCCCCAACGGTTGCAGGAACTCCACCAAAACCATTCACCCCTTGAGAAGCAGAACCTGTTGTCCATTGCATATCTCCATAACAGAACTGAACGTTATTTCCATTTGGAATTATTGCATCTGTTCCGTTTGATATTGTTAACTGAAAATAATTTTTTTTGTCCGATTGCGAACTATAATATCCAACACCGTCCCATTTAATAATCACATGGGTTGGAGTTCTTCTGATGTAAACCAATCCAGATTCCAAATTTCTTGTATCCACATCTCCCCAAAAAGGTGCAATCATTACATAATCTGGCGAAGGAAATCCTGCTGCAGAAAAAGTAGAGTATGGCTGATTAAAGGTGATATTGCCATTGTTATTTATGTAAAAGGAATTATAGGTTGAACCATAAAAAACAAAGTCAAACGGAAGGTTTAGTTGTACACTGGAGCCATCGTCATTTCTGTAGGAAGGTGCCTGACCGTTCGTAAATTGAACAATTGTATCCAAATCAGTTGGTGCTTCAAAGCATTCGGCGCAATCGCCGCCATCTAATGGAGAAAAGCTAGATTCTCCCATTCTTTTAACTCCGTATTTGGGAAAAACATTTTGCTTTTTGGTTGGAACTATTGGTTTTTTAAATTCATTTGGGAAAAGCACTGGCAGCTTACCGGAAGCCTTTAATTCTTGGTATTTTTGTGGACTTAAATCTTTGGATTTTTTTGGGAAATTAGAGGTATTTTGACCTACAATAAAATTAGGCAAAAAGGCAAACATTACTACACTAAGCAAGAGTATTTTTTTCATCATTTAAGATTTGAAATTAATTTTAAAAAACAAATATAGGGTTTTTGAACAAAAAAATAAAATATAGAATTTTCTGTAAGGGCTATGTTAAACAATTAAAGCAACTCAGATAATACCCCTTCCTTTAAAGAATAAGTTGAGAGTCTCATTTTTTTAATACTTACAGTTTCTAAAATAAAATTAATTAAAATGGCTGCCACAACAATCATTTCAGCTCTTATTGGAATTATGCCAGGTGTTTTTAATCTTTGGCTTATGCTTGAACCTAAAATAAAGTCATATTCGGTTTTAAATTCACTTATATCAAACGTGTATTCGGTTACTTTAGAAAAATCTAAAACTTGATTTTTTCGGATTGAAATTAACTCTGCAAACGTATCAAATGAACCCGAAGAACCTATTAATTCTTCTATGCCAAATTCATTTATTGCCTGATAGAGTGGATTTAATTCAATTTTTATATGATTTATGATGTTCAACAATTCAGGCGATTCAATTGGATTAGATGGTTTAAACATTTCCAAAAGCCCTGCAGCTCCTATCTCAAAACTTCTTTTCCAAAATATTTGATTTTTATTTGCAATAATAAATTCTGTGCTACCACCACCAATATCCATAATTAAAGATTTTGACTCATTTAAGGCTACACCTAGTTTAACTCCTTTGTAAATTAGCTCCGCTTCCCTATTTCCATCAATTATTAAAATATCAATGTTTAATAGTTCTTTTACCTTATTTGCAAAGTCAGTTCCATTGCTTGCATTTCTGATGGCCGAAGTAGCAAAACAATACGTTTTTAAACAGTCAAATTGTTGAGAGATTTTTGAGTACTCTTTTAATGCTTCAATTCCTCTTTGAAAAGCAGCTGCGGTAATTATTTTTTTTTCTATTCCGCCTTCTCCTAATTTTACTGGTGTTTTTAAAGTATGTAGAATATCAAATGAACTGGAATCTAAATTTGCAATAAGCAAATTAAACGTGTTTGTGCCACAATCAATTATTGCAACTCTCATTTTAGTTTTTATAAAACAGCCATTTTGAAAGCTCTTTAAAAGTTGGCTTTTTGCCGTACATGAGTATCCCAGTTCTGTATATTTTTGCTGCAAACCAAGTGGTAAAAATAAATCCTGCAACTAGCAATATCATGGATAAACCTACCTGCCAAATTGGGATGCCAAATGGAATTCTAACCATCATTACCACAGGTGACGTAAAGGGAATTATTGAAAACCAAAATGCCATTTGGCTTTCAGGGTCCTTTATAACAACTTGTGCAGCAATAAATGCAATGATTAAGGGTGCAGTTATTGGCAAAATAAACTGTTGTGTATCTGCCTCATTGTCTACTGCAGCGCCTATAGCTGCAAACAAAGCACCGTATAACAAATATCCTCCTAAAAAATAAAAAATAAAAAGCGAAATAATTAAAACGAAATCAATTTTAGCCAATGATTGCAGAGTTTCGCTTGCAGAAATATCAATTTCTGGTTCCGAAATATTTTGCTGAACAGAACTGTTGCTTTTAAAAGTTTGCTCAACTGTTTTTGCATTGTAGTTTTTGCTGGCAAAAAAATTCATTGCTAGAGAACTAAAACCAAAAGTTAGAATCACCCACAATAAAAACTGCAGCAAGCCCACACATGCAATTCCAATTATCTTACCCATCATCAACTCAAAAGGTTTTACAGAAGAAATTATTACCTCAATAATTCTATTTGATTTTTCTTCTATAACACCTCTCATTACTTGCGAGCCATAAAGAAAAACAAAAAGATAAATTAAAAACCCACCTAAAAATCCTATTATAATTTTAAGTGCAGAGTTACTTGTTTCTTCTTCACCTGATTCTGCAACTTTTGTAGACAATACTTTTACTTTGGTTTTTGTTTGTGCCAATTTTTCTTGATCTATACCGGATGCAAGCAATTTAAAATCTTGAAGTTTAGTATTTACTTGCGATTGAATATAGGAAACAATTTCTAAACTTGGTTGCTTTTTGTAATAGACCTGAATTGCTTGCCCTTGTAAAATGTTACTGGGGATATAGAGTAAAATATTGTTATCGATGGTATAAAAATCTTTTTTTGCCAAAATGATTTCTTTATTTAGAAATTCAAATTTTACTCCTTCGTTTTCAATAAGTTTTCCATTAAAAAGCTTGGTTTCGTCAACTATAGCAATAGTTTGAGGCTCTTCTGGAATCATTTCTAACCAAAATCTAGACAAAATAACTCCAGCCATTAATACTGGTCCTAGTATTGTCATTATCAAAAAGCTTCTCTTTTTTACTCTTGAAAGAAATTCTCTTTGAATAATTAAAAGTATTTTTTTGTTCATTTAGGTTATTTAAAAAACAATAAACTGCCCTCTCTTTGAACATTTACTGGGTTGATACACATAACAGGAATTTGTGCATCGTTTGTTATAAATTGTCTTTCTTGAGTTCCTGCAATATACTCATGAACTCCTAACTCTTGACCATTAATAATTGCAATTAAATCGGCTTCAACACTAGCAGAATAAGCTAAAGTTTGCTTTACAAAATTTCCTTTTTCATCAAAGATTTTTTGCTCACTTACCACGTTTTTCTTTTTGCATTCATTTTGAGCAAAAGCAAGATTGTTAGAAATTCTTTTTGCAAAAAACTCATCCGTTTCATGCGGAGATACCCAATATATTTTGCTGTTGAGGTACTGAGCCATAGTTATAGATATATCAATTTTCTGTTTGGTTTCATCTGATAAATCTAAAGGACAAATAATATTTTTATATCCCTCTTTTATTTTTCTTTCTTGAACCACAATAAAAGGCACATTAGAATTGGTTATTACCTTTAATGCATAACTACCTGTTATATGCTGAAAACCCTTAACACCATGAGTTCCCATAATAATAAATCTTGCTTTTTTTTCTTTGGCAACTCTTCCAATGTCTTCAAAAATATTTCCTTTTTCTACAATAGCTTCAATTGCAATATTGTCTGTAGAATTTGTTTTAATAATTAGCTTTAACTTTTCTAATGCATCATCTTTATACTTATCATTTTCAACAATATGCAACAATCCAATTGAAACTTTTAAAATTGATGCTAACTTTATAGCGTGGTTAAGTGCACAATCTGCGACACTAGTAAAATCGGTAGGTACTAAAATCATAGGAATTAGAAATTATATTTGCAAAAATATATTTTATTTTAAATCAAATGTAATGGAAAAAAAAATTAGCGAGTTAATTATTGAAATAAAACAAAAAAATTGGCGATCGCTAGCCAAAGCCATTACTATTGTAGAAAACGAACTGAGCGGTTCCGAAGAAATTTTAAAAAGCATTAACTTTAACCATAGAACCCCTGTTATTGGAATTACCGGTCCTCCAGGTGCCGGAAAGAGTACCATTGTAAATGCACTAGTTGAGGATCTATTGCAATCTCCGAATAATACAATTGGAATAGTAGCAATAGACCCCACTTCGCCATTTAATTTTGGCTCAGTGCTTGGCGATAGAGTAAGAATGGCACAGCATTTTAACAACGATAGAGTTTACATAAGAAGCATCGCCACAAGAGGTTCGCTAGGTGGCCTTTCAGGAAAGACAATTGAAATTTCGGATGTAATGCAGTTAGCCGGATTTTCGCACATTATAATTGAAACGGTTGGAGTTGGGCAGAGTGAAATTGAAATTGTGGGCTTGGCTGATGCAACCATTCTGGTATTAGTGCCCGAAGCAGGAGACGAGGTTCAAACCATTAAATCGGGTATAATGGAAATTGCAGATATTTTTGTGGTGAACAAGTCCGACAGAAATGGAGCAAATACTTTTGTAAAAAATTTAGCTCATTTAGTGCACAAAAAACATGGAGAAAATTATGCAACACAAATTATAAAAAGCGTAGCAACAAAAAACGAAGGTATTCAAGAATTAAATTCTGCTATTGTTAAACATTTATCTTACCAGCTTAAAAATTCAAAAAAAACTTTTTTATTGGCAGAAAAAGCATTTGAACTTATCCAACATAAAATGATGAAAAGAATAGACAAAAAAGATTTAATTGAAAGAATAGAGATAGCTAAAAAAAATAACGCTTTTAACCTGTACGTTTTTGTAAATGATTATTTAATATGAATTATCTACTTTCCTTTTTATTGCACTTAGTAATTTTTGGA
>JBAXQC010000101.1:0-6912 GCA_037131955.1 Bacteroidota bacterium | reverse complement strand
AATTATTATTCCTAAATTTGATTTGCCTAATTTAAAACAGATTTTATTCCTTTATGTCAAATACAATAAAAGCCTTATTCCTTTCATTTTTTTTCTTGCTTTCAATTAATGGTGCCTTCTCTAGAAATATAGAAGTAGCTGTTCAGCTCTGTAAATTCTACAATTCGCAGCAAGGTCCGTATGTAGAATCTTATATTTCGGTTGATGGCACTTCGTTGGTGTGGATAAAAAATCCTTCAGGAAAAATGCAAAGTTCTATAGATATTTCTATAATTTTTGCCAAAGGCGATAGTATCTTCAATTTTAATAATTACACGCTGTTAAGCCCTGAAATTGAGGAAACCGAAAAAAATAAACCTACTTTTTTTGACATTAAAAGATATTTTCTTCCCTCTAACAACTACACCTTAGAACTTACTATCAACGATTTTAATAAAAAGGAAAATGTTTTTTCGGCAAAGCAAAACTATTCTTTGGAGTACAATGCAACTGAATCAAAATTTTCATCAATTGAATTTTTACGTTCCTACAGCAGCAGCACAGAAAATAAAATTACAGTAAAAAATGGCTACGATTTAATTCCATTTATGGGAGATTTTTATGGGGAAAAAATTAATGAATTGTCATTTTATGGTGAGCTTTATAACACACATGAAAGTATTGGTAAGCAAGAAAAATTTTTAATAAACTATTCCATAGAAAATTATGAAACCAAACAGCGCCTTGATAATTTTTCTATGTTTAAAAAAATGGAATCTAATCCAGTTGTTCCATTTTTGCAAGTGTTTGATATTACTAATTTGCCCAGTGGAAATTATAATTTAATTATTGAAGCAAAAAACAAAAGCAATGAAGTTTTTGCCAGCACAAAATTATTTTTTCAGAGGAGTTTACCGTTAAAACTATTTTCAGAAGATTTTTCTTCCAACCAAAGTCTAGAAAATACGTTTGTAGAAAAATATAGCAAGGACACACTTATAGATTTAATAAGATGTTTACGACCAATATCAGATAGATTAGAAGTGGACTTTGCCAGAAATGTAATTGATTCTAAAGAAGAAGATAAAATGAAATTATTTCTTTATCAATTTTGGGTAAAAAGGGAGAGAAATAATCCAAAAAAACCTTATGATTTTTATATGAAAGAGGTATCAACTGCTGATCAATTATTTGGAACAAAAATATTAAGAGGCTTTCAAACAGATAGAGGAAGAGTTTATTTGCAATATGGGAAACCCGATGTAAGAGACCAACACGACAACGATTCTGGTGTTTATCCCTACGAAATTTGGCAGTACTATAAACTAAACAATAGAACAAATAGAAGATTTGTATTTTATAGCCCAGAGCTTGCAACCAATAGATGGGTACTTTTACATTCCGATGCTATTGGCGAAACTAGAGACGATAGGTGGCAATTGAAATTAGAAAAAATCCAAAAAAATAGAAGCGATCTTCAAAGAAATTTAGATACAGAGAGAGGAATTGACTATTTTGGAAATAGAATTAACGAAAACTTTAATACTCCTCGCTAATTGTTTTTGATGAGAAAGAAAGTTGCGGTTGTTATTTTAAATTGGAATGGAAAAAAATGGCTAGAGAAATTTTTACCTGATGTAATAAAGAATTCTTCTAGAGAAATTTGTGATGTTTATGTAGCTGACAATTGCTCTACAGATGATTCTGTTGAGTGGTTAAATACCAATTTTTCTGAAGTAAAGATTATTCAAAACCACAACAATAATGGATATGCTGGCGGATACAACGAAGCATTAAAAAATGTTGATGCCGATTATTTTGTGCTGTTAAATTCCGATGTGGAAGTAAGTAAAAATTGGTTAGAACCCATACTTGAAATCTTTGAAAAAAACAAAAAAATAGCAGCTTGTCAGCCAAAAATTTTATCGTATTCAGAAAAAAATAAATTTGAATATGCAGGTGGTGCAGGTGGTTTTATTGATAGAATTGGCTATCCATTTTGTAGAGGAAGAATATTTGATTCAATAGAAGTAGACAAACATCAATACGAAAAAGAAGAAGAAATTTTTTGGGCTTCGGGCTGTTGTTTATTTATAAGGAGTGAATGTCTTTTTGAAGTAGGTGGTTTAGACACTGATTTTTTTGCACACATGGAAGAGATAGATTTATGCTGGCGACTAAAAAACAAAAATTACTTAATTTATTATTGTCCAAGTTCAATTGTTTACCACGTGGGAGGAGGTACGTTAAATGCTATAAATCCTCAAAAAACGTATTTAAATTTTAGAAATAATCTTTACCTATTAACCAAGAATTTACCATCAAAATTTTTCTTTCGCACCCTACTGCTGAGGATGATATTAGATGGAATTGCCGGAATAAAATTTCTTTTACAAGGAGATATTAATCACTTATATGCAGTGCTAAAAGCTCACAAAGATTTTTATTACAATTTTAAAAAAATGTACAATAAGAGAAAGGAAAACAATATTGATAAAAAAGAAAAAATTCTTTCTAAAGTATTTAATGGTTCAATTGTTTGGAATTATTACATCAAGAGAAATAAGACGTTTACGAGTTTAAACAAAAATAATTTCTATTAATGGCAATTATAATTTCAATTGACGAATTCATCAGTCAAGCAAAAAAGTCTACGTTAATAGTTGATGTTAGAAGCCCTAAGGAATACAAACAAGGACATGTTTTAGGTGCAGTGAACATACCTCTATTAGACGATGAGAGCAGAGCCATTGTAGGTACCACATACAAACAAGAAGGAAAAAACAGTGCAGTACTAAAAGGATTTGAATTGGAAGGAAAGAACTTTTTTTCAAAAATAAACCAACTATTAAATTATCAAAAATCAGGTAAGATTTTAGTGTATTGCTGGCGAGGAGGATTAAGAAGCAATATTATGACTTGGCTTTTTGACAAAGCTGGATTTGAAGTTTATGTATTAAAAGGGGGATATAAAAGTTTTAGAAATAGATGTTTAGAAATGTTTTCTTTGCCCCGTAAAATTTTAATTTTAGGAGGACATACTGGAAGTGGAAAAACTAAAATTTTGCATCAGTTAAAAGAAAAAAAATTTCAAGTTATAGACCTCGAAGGATTAGCAAACCACAAAGGTTCTGCTTTTGGAGGTTTGGGAATGAAGGAGCAACCCACACAAGAACAATTTGAAAATAATTTGGCCATAGAATTATTTTATGTGGATGTAAAAAAAAATATTTGGTTGGAAGCAGAAAGTATTATGATAGGAAAAAATCAAATTCCTACTGTATTTTTTGAACAAATGAAACGAGCAAAATTTATAAACCTAATTGTAGACAGGGAGCTAAGAATTAAAAATATAATTGAGGAGTATTCAGGTTTTGAAATTGACTTACTTATTGAATCTACAAAAAAAATTGAAAAAAAACTTGGCGGGTTAGCGCTAAAAAATTCCATTGAAGCCTTGTGCAACAAAGATTTTTATCTGTGGATAAATTATCTTTTAGTTTACTACGACAAAGCCTATTTAAAAGGATTAGTAAACAGAAATGCAGATGATGTTATAAATTACACGTCAATAAATAACAACATCAATGAATTTATTGATTTTACAAAAACAAAAATCCCTAATTAAGATAAAAGTTTATTCTTTAGTTTTTTCGCCTACAAAATAATCCTCGTTGTTTTTAAAGAGCACGTTAAAAGTAGTCATTGAACCGTAACATCGTGTGATGTATTGTTGCATATTTACTTTGTCTTCGTCCGTAAGTTTTGAGTGAGAATTTATTTGTTGCTCTAGCACACGTAACCTGTCTCTAAGCATAACTATTTTGTGAAAAAATGTTTCAATTGGAATTTCTTTCGATTTTAAACCGCTAGTTCCCGGCTGCAAAATCATTGTTCCTCCTTGCCATTTTTCCCCTAAAGTAACAACCTCCGTTATTCCCAAATACTTTTCTAAAATTTGGGTAAGTGTTTTTTCTATTCTATCCATAGGCACATCTTCCTCTCCCATGGCAGTTGGCTCTTCCAACACTTTAATTAAATCTTCAGCTCTTTTAGAAATATCAATAACACCTTTAACACCAAAATCTATTTTATAAAACAAATCGTCCACTTTTACAACCTTTCCTTTGCCATAAATTTCATGTTTTATTGTGCTGCCGTAAGTTACTTCACTCATATTTTATTTATATATAATTTTTTATGCATGTTGATTTGGAATATCTGATTTTGATATTACAAATTTATCTTCATTTTCTTTGTATTTCATAATTTGCTCCAGTGCATCAGGAATTACATCGCTACAAATAATAATAAAACTTCCTTTTTTTGCATTTTTTATTGCATAATCTATAGCTTCTTTTTCTTTGGGTATTGCTGTGTAATTCATTGTTGGATTCACTGATTTTATACCTTCAACCATTAAATCAATAATTTCTTGATTACTTCTTCCTCTTAGATTTTTATCTTGACGTATAATTACTTCGTCAAACATCTTTGCAGATAGTTTTCCTAATTGAATAATATCCTCAGCTCTCCTATCTCCTACTCCTGCTATTATACCAACCTTATGTGTACTTTCTACTTTCTCTAAAAACTTGCTTATTGCTTCAAAACCTGCTGGATTGTGAGCATAATCTATCATCACTTCAAAATCTTTAAACTGGAATAAGTTCATTCTTCCTGGTGTTTGCGTTGGACTTGGGATGAATGTTTCTAATGCCAATCGCATGTCTTCAATTTTAAATCCTTGAATAAAACCAGCCAATACAACAGGCAAAATATTTTGAATCATAAACAACGCTTTTCCTCTATATGTAAGCGGAATATTTACAATTTTATCTACTCTTATTCTCCATGTTCCTTTACAAATGGTAATGTACCCATTTTCGGCAATACACGCCAAGCCACCAGCGTTAGTATGTTCTATAATTCTAGGATTATTTTCTTCCATACTAAACAGTGCAATTTTGCATTGCAAACCATTTTGCATATTAAAAACAAGTTCGTCGTCAGCATTTAAAATTGCTGTTCCGCTAGGCATAACAGCATCCGGAACAACGCTTTTTACACGGGCTAAATCCTCTAAGTTATTTATGTCCTGCAATCCTAAATGATCTGCAGCAATATTTGTAACAATACCAATATCACATTTATGAAATCCTAATCCTGCTCTTAAAATTCCGCCTCGTGCTGTTTCTAAAACTGCAAAATCTACTGTAGGATCTTTCAGCACAAATTCAGCACTTATTGGTCCGGTGCAATCGCCTCTTTGCAATAATCTGTTCTGAATATATATTCCATCAGTTGTTGTAAAGCCAACTTTATAGCCCATAGTTTTTACAATGTGAGCCATGAGTCTTGTAGTTGTTGTTTTTCCGTTTGTTCCGGTTATTGCAATAATAGGAATTCTACTTGATGTTCCCGGAGGATACAACATATCCATTACTGGGTCTGCAACATTTCTTGGCAAGCCCTCTGTTGGTGCAATATGCATTCTAAAACCTGGGCCTGCATTTACCTCTAAAATTGCTCCACCATTTTCGTTGATTGGAGTGGTTAAATCAGATGCCATTATATCTATACCGCAAATGTCTAAACCGATAATTTTTGCAATTCTTTCGGCCATAAAAACATTGTAGGGGTGAACTAAATCTGTAACGTCTGTGGCAGTTCCGCCGGTGCTTAAATTTGCCGTTGTTTTTAAATACAATACTTCATCTTTAGCAACTATGCTATCTAACGTTAGCGATTTTTCCTTTAATATGTTTAAAGTCATATCGTCTATTTTAATTGCAGTAAGAACTTTTTCGTGACCATATCCTCGGCGTGGATCAGAGTTTACTTTGTTTACTAAATCTTGTATAGAAGATTTTCCATCGCCAATAACGCATGCAGGGGTACGACGAGCTGCTGCTATAAGTTTGTAATTAATTACCAGTAATCTAAAATCGAAACCCGTTATGTAGCGCTCGCAAATTACTGCTCTTGAAACTTTTTTTGCCAAGGCCAAGGCTTCTACAGCCTCTTCCCATGATTTAATATTTGTTGTTATTCCTCTGCCATGATTTCCATTTACGGGTTTTAATACAATTGGATATTCTATATAATCAATAGCGCCTTGTAAATCTTCTTCGTCGTAAATTATTCTTCCTTTTGGTGTTGGTATTGAAGCTTGCTCTAGTAAGTTTTTTGTTTCTTCTTTGTCACACGCAATTTCTACTGCAATATTACTGGTGGTGCTTGTTACGGTTGCTTGAATTCTTTTTTGATTTACACCATATCCTAACTGCACCAAGGAATGTCTGTTTAACCTAATGTATGGAATTCCTCTGTTAATTGCTTCATCTACCAAAGAACCTGTAGAAGGACCAAGGCGTTCTCTTTCTCGCATTTCTCTCATGTCCATAATGTCTTCAGCAAGATTATACTCTTTCCCTTCTATCAAAGCATTACAAATTCTAAATGCAGACTTTGCAGCATAAATTCCAACCTTTTCTTCCATGTAAGAAAACACAACATTATAAATTCCGGGAGATGCAGTAGAACGTGTTCTTCCAAAACCGCATTCCATGCCTGCTAAAGTTTGAATCTCTAGTGCAATGTGTTCTAACACATGTCCCATCCAGGTTCCAATTTGCACTCTATGAAAAAAACCACCTTCTCGATTTTCGCTGCAACGATGAGCCCTCATAGATGGAAACATTTTTTCTAGTCTTTCAGAAAATCCTTCAAGTTTGTCTGTAGGAAGTGCTTCAAGTTCTTCTAAATCTAACCTTACAACAATTAATTTGTGTCTTCTAATTGACCACATGTTTGGGCCTCTCATTGCTTTTATGTCTAGAATTTTCATGTTGGAAATATTTTTAGTTACGATAATAATTCTGCAATTTAATAATTGAAAAATAAATTACAAGAAAATACTTAAAAATAAAT
>JBAXQC010000100.1:0-7578 GCA_037131955.1 Bacteroidota bacterium | reverse complement strand
GTAAAAAATCCAAATCCACTTATGCAACAAAACGAATAAACATGACTTAATGAACATTCAAAAAAGGTATAAAATAAAATGGAAGTTCCTATTATTACTGCTGAAACTGCAGAGATAACCACATTTGTATTTTTGCTAAAAAGCAACAAACTTCTTATTGAAAAATAAATTCCAGCTAAAAAATAAAACAATGCAGCAATAGAAATAAAGAAGTGAAATAGAAAGTTGTTTCCATCACAATTTAATCCAAGAACAATAGATAAAAAATAGGCTATTAAAAAAAACGGAAGCAGCAATAAGGATGTTCCAAACGAATACTTATTTAGCTTTTTATTGTTTACATCATTTAAAAAAGTTTGTCTTTCCTTCGGGCAGTATTCCTCTAATTTAGACCACGACAAATCATTTTGCAAAAATAATGCAGGCAAATAGGAATAGTAACCCCTACCATCGCCATCAATAACAAACAATTTTTCTTTGTTAATATAGACTCTTACAGAAAAAAATAAAAGTGAAAATAAAGTTAGTGCGAAATAAAAAATTCGGATTTTTTTATCCTCAGAAAAAATCACAACATTAGTTTAAATCGTTCTTTGCTTATGGATTTCATACAGGAGAATTCCTGCGGCAACTGATACATTTAACGAAGCAATTTCGCCCACTAAAGGTATTCTCAAAGCGTGTGAACTTAATTTTAAATATTCTTTAGAAACTCCTAATTCTTCTGAACCCATAATTAATGCCAATGGTCCGGAGAGATCTTGTTGGTAACAAATAGAAGTAGATTTTTCTGTTGCTGCACCTATTTTAAAACCCAATTGCTGCAAAAGCAATAAGCTTAACTTTAAGTTTGCTGACTTGCAAATTGGAATTTTCAACAAAGCACCTGCTGATGTTTTTATGGCATCAGATCCAATTCTTGCAGCTCCTTGATTAGGGATTAGAATAGCGTCAACACCAAAACATTCTGCTGTTCGTGCAATTGCACCAAAGTTTCTTACGTCAGTTATTTTATCTAAAATTAAAATCAGAGGATCTTTCCCCTTTTCAAAAACTGATGTTACAATTTCTTCTAAATCATAAAATTCTACAGGAGATAAATAAGCAATTACACCTTGATGATTTTTTGTGGTTAATCTGTCTAAAACTACTGCAGGAACGCTTTTGTATTCAATTGTGTTCTCTTTGGAAAGTTTTATTATTTCTTTAATTCCAGCGCTTTCAAATGGAGTTTGTAAGAGTAATTTTTCAAATGGTTTTCCGGCTTTTAAAGCCTCCAAAACAGGGTGAATTCCAAAAATAAAATCTTCGTCTTTTTCTTTTCTTCTAAAATTATCTCTCATTCCTAATTTGCTATTTTACTTTTCATTAATCAATCTACCTTGGCGCCAGCCTTCAACCACTCTGTACCAAGAGTCTTTATAAGCTTCAGATCTGTTCAAAGAATAATCGTTGTCCGAAAATGGATTTATTACTTTTGTAAATGTAAAGTTGAGTGACCTTACAGAGTTGTCCTCGCCATACACCCATACTTCCGAAACATTGTCTTTGTAAATGTTGGTAGGACTTCCAAAAACAATGTAAATTAATCCTCTGTCGGTTTTCCAGCCCATATCATAAGAAGAAAAATATTCGTTACTAAGATATGTTCTGTTGTAAAACACTTTTATTACTTGCCTAGCTCTTTCTTTGCTGCCACTACATTTTAGCCAATAGCTATCTATAGCATCTTTTAGGATCTTACTGTTTTCAATTTCTGCAAACTCTTGTTTTGTGGTAACATACCTCATTGGTTTGTACATTAAATTAGGCACGTTATTTTGAGGAAAATAATCGTTGTTGCAAAAAACCGTTAATCCAATTGTTGATTGTGTATCTGTAACCAAATGATAAAAACCGTTAGAGATTATTGGTAATTTTGAATTAAAATTTTTATCCAAATAAATTGTAAAAACAGAATCTGCTTTGTAATCAAATGCCTTTTGCTCTTGTGTTGCAAAGGGTGGTAGAGGCAATCCAAATTCTCGTTTATAGAATCGAACTTGTATTCTTTCTAAACTACTGTCTTTGTCAAAATGAATATTTAACAAATCACCTACATTGCAATTGAAGTTATACAAAGGAGAAGAAGGTGCATTTGCTTTAGCTACAAAGAAATTTTGTCGCTGACTTTTTCTTTCTTTCTGAATTGAAACAAAAAAAGGGAAACTCGATTTTCTGTTGATGTCAGTTAGCATAATTTCTAATTCATTATTTTTTCCGTAAAGACAATTCACAGAGAATTTTCCTTCAATAAAATCTCCCTTTTTATCAATAACAGTGTCATGAATTAAAAATGAAGCAGAATCACTTACAACTTTAGAAACAATTTTATCGCTTAATTTATAGTTTAGCTTTATGTTAGAAACAAAGTTGTCATTTGAATTTTGACGCATATACAACAAGCTTGAAGTACTTATTCTAAAAAATATCTCTGTGGTTTTTTCATCAACATGGTAAACAAAAAACTTTGCACGAATTACAGGAGCGTCGTTTGAGTTAAATTTTTTTTCAGCTGTTTTCAATGATTTCCCTGGAATAAAACAACCAAAAAAAACAAGCACAATGAGAAGAAATGAAAAAGCTTTTTTTAAATTCATTTACATTTACGTTTTTTGCTTTTTCTTTTTTGCAGCAGGAAATAAGATGTTATTTAAAATTAATCTATAACCTGGAGAATTGGGATGCAAGTTTAAATCAGTGGGCGGGTCACCTACCAAATGTTGATAATCTTCAGGATCGTGACCACTATAGAATGTCCACATACCTTTACCCATTTCACCATGTATATATCTTGCTTCATTTAAACTTTTATTGTCACCCATAATTAACACTCCTGGCTTTATGTACTCTTTTCTAAATGCTGTTGTTTGCCCCATAAAACCTTTTAGAACCTGCTCGTGGTTTTGGCAAAGCATAGAAGGAACAGGGTCCCATTTTGCAGAAAAATCAAACAACACAAATAAATCATTTTGTTGAGGCACTCTTCTTGGAACAGGAATATCAATTGTAGAATACTCATAAATCATTGGATTAGTTTCTAACTTAAAATCTTTAAATGCAAAAGTTTGAGAGTAATCTAGCTTATTATTTTGGTTAGGGTCTGACGAATCTCCGTCAAACATACTTTCACAAATATCAACACCTCCTGCAGACAATGCAATGTCATAGCTATCGGTTGCAGAGCACATTGCAAACAAAAAACCACCACCTAGTGTAAATTCCTTTATTTTATTAGCAACTGCTAATTTTTCTTGACTAACTTTATTAAACCCCCATTTTTTTGCCATCTCTTCCGAAGATCTTTGTTCTTCTAAATACCACGGGGCATTTCTATACATGGCATAAAATTTTCCATATTGGCCTGTGAAGTCTTCGTGATGCAAATGCAACCAATCGTAAAGTGGAAGCTTTCCGCTTAAAATTTCTTCGTCATAAACTACTTCGTATGGGATTTCAGCGTAGGTGAGCACCATCGTAACGGCATCATCCCATGGTTGTTTTGTTTTTGGCGAATAAACAGCCACCTTGGGCGCCTTTTCTAATTTCACCAAATCCATATTCACTTCAGGGTTAGCTATTTCTTCTACTATTGAATTGTATTGAGCAGTTGCAATTACTTGAAATGAAACACCTCTTATTTTACATTCCGATTCAATAGTTTTATCAAACGGAATAATAAAACTTCCCCCTCTGTAATTCAAAAGCCATTCAATTTCTAGGCCTTGCTTTAGAGTCCAATAAGCAATACCATAAGACTTTAAATGATTGTTTTGCTCCAAATCCATTGGGATTAGAATCTTGGTTGCACTTGAATAATTGCAGCAAAAAATAAATGAAATAAAAATAAAAATACCTTTCATACAAAGTGCTAAATTAAACAATTACATATACATTTTATATAAAAGGCGGTTAAGAAAAGTTAGAGAAAAAAAAAGGTCGGGAAATACCTTCCCGACCTTTCCTTATAAATTTAAACTGTATTATTCTTTAATTACTTTTCTAGTAATAACTTTTGAATCAGTTACCATTTGAACAAAGTAAACACCACTTGCAAAGTTTCCTAAGCTAATGTTTTGTTTAAATTTACCATTAAAGTTATTGATGCTTTCGCTGTAGATAACTTGTCCGGCAAGATTAACCATATTAATGTTTAAACTCTTAGTGCTTGCATCGTTAAAATTAACTAATATTTGATCTTTAGTTGGGTTTGGTGCAATGCTCAATGATTGGTCATTGTTAAGAGCTTTTATACCAGTTTGCAGAACCTCTACATTAAATGTAACTGTGTTAGAACCACAATCATTGTATACAGTTAAACTCACTTGGTAAACACCATTTTCGGTGTATAAGTGACTTGGGTTAGTAGAATTGCTAAATGCAGTTCCATCGCCAAAATTCCACTGTGTTGCAAAGAAGTTAGTAGAGTTGTTAGTAAATTGTACCAATCCATTCACGTCGTTTGTAGCTGAACCAACAGCAAGTGGCGAAGGATTAACAACCACAGGGATATTTACAGAAGTTCCTGTACATCCATTAGTAGAAACTGTAACTGAGTAATTACCTGTTGCAGTAGCACTATAGCTTGGTGAAGTTGCACCAGCAATTGGAAGGCCATTTAAGTTCCATTGGTTATCAGTATTGCTATTGGATAATAGAATTGCCGATTGTCCTTGGCAAATGATGGTATTTCCACCAACAGTGATGCCTGGCTGAAATGAAGATCCTGAATTTATTGTTACACTGGCAGAAGTTGCTGAGCAACCACCATTTGTAGTAACAGTAACAGTGTATAGACCAGTCTGTGTAACTTGAATTGAACTTAAGTTAGCACCACTTTGGTTATTACTCCAAGTATAGTTTATATTGTTTACATTAGTTGTAGAAGTTAATGTAACTGTACTTCCTGTACAAACAGTTAAAGAAGAAGCTGTAATAACTGGAATCTCAACTTGGTTTACAGTAACAGAGATAGGAGCTGAAGTTAAAATACAACTACCATTGGTTGCAGTAACTGTGTAGCTACCCGATGCAGTTGCGGTAACAGATTGAGTACTTCCTAAACTATTTGACCATGCGTAAGAACCAGCTCCTGAACTTGCAGTTAAAATAACTGAACCACCTTGGCAAAAGGTTGTGTTTCCGGCTGCAGTGATTGTAGGAGCAGAAACTTGTGTAACACATAGCTCTAAAGATGTTGCAGAGCAACCATTAAATGAAGTAGTTACTGAATAACATCCTGCAGTACTTGCATTGATAGACGGTGTAGTAGCGCCATTTGACCATAAATAAGTAGTACCTGCACCTGCATCAGAAGAAGTTAATGTTGTTGCTGAACTGCCACAAATAGTATTAGCACCAGTGATAACTGGTGTTGGAATTCCTTGACCAATTGTGATACAGAAAGGAGCAGAAGTTGCAGAACAACCAGCAGCGGTGTTGGTAACGATTACAGTATAACAACCAGCACTAGAAACCGAAATTACCGGAGTGGTTGAGCCGTTTGACCACAAATAGCTATATGTACCTGGAGGAACTGGAGGACCATTTAATGCAGATAAATTTACTGAGCCACCACTACAAATTGTGTTTCCACCATCAGAAGTTACGGAGGCAATTGGTGCATCTAATACTGTAAAAGTGATATTTGCTGTGGTGTTACAAATTGTATTTGTAAGCGTAATAGTTTGAGTTGCATTAATAGTTAATGTAATTGAATTTTCAACTGATCCGTTTGTAGACCAAGAGTTTCCAACTGGTGTGCTAGAGGTTAATGTAACAGAAGTACCCGCACAAACATCAGTATTACCCGCATATAGTATAGTAAGAGGATCTAAACAAGGGTCTCCTTGAGGGACACAAGCTAAATTAGCATCCCAGCCAGCAGGCGTTCCTGATATATCAGATCTAAATGCAAATGTTAAACTTCCACTTGGATGAGTTGATGTAACCACACCTGGGCTAGTTCCTCCATACCAAGAATCCGCAGGACATGTTACTGCATTTAAACCGGCAGGTAATCCTGAAGGAATTAATGGGAATGTATTGTCTGGCCCATCATAAATTAATAAACCGTCGTAATTTGCTTCAGTTGCAAATGAGTTAAAAGTTACTTGAATATATGAATTTGGCGTGCTAGGTGTTATTGTTTGAGTGTAATTCTCATTGTTTAAATAGTTGGCCGATGGCCCACCAGCATCAGTCCAAATACCACTACATGCAGTAATTGATGCTCCTTGATTAATTTGGTAAATTGCAAACTCATTCGTGGTAAAGCAATTTGTTGCACAACCTGTTGCCTCACCATTTGCATTTAGAGCTACAATTTGGTAGCAATACACTGTGTTTAGTTCCAATTGTGTAGAAGGTGTGAAAGATGCACCAGGTTGATTAGCAGAAACTAAAGTTAAGTTACCCTGAGTTCCAAAAAATACATTGTAACCTGTTGGAACCGTGCCAATACCTGGAGACCAAGTAATTGTTGGATTAACGTTAACACTCACTGCGCCGTCGGCAGGACTTGCATTAATCACACAGCCAGGCAATGCATTAGGGTCTATACACGATACTGATGCAACCCAACCTGCAAAAGGTACAGATGCATCTGATGTAAACACAAAAGTTAAAGCACCTGCGGGATTTGATGCAACAATTACACCAGGACTATTTGTACCTCTCCAAGAGTTAGCAGGAGCGGTAACAGCATTAAACCCTGCTGCTAATCCAGACGGAATCAAAGGGAATGTATTGTCTGGACCATCATAAATTAATAATCCATCGTAACCTAACTCTGTAGCAAATTCAGTGAAGTTTACAGCAACAAAATTACCAGGAGTTGCAGGGTTGATGGTTAATGTATAATTTTCATTGTTAGAATAATTAGAAGTTGAACCATTACTATCTGTAAAAATTGCATTACAAGCGGATACGGAACCATTTTGCATAAGTATGGTAAGTATTGCTTCCGTAGTAAAGCAATTTGTTGCACAACCTGTAGCATCGCCGTTTGCATTTTTAGCAATAATCTGATAACAATACACTGTGTTTAATGCAAGCGGACCTGCAGGGGTGTATGTTGTGCCAGTTTGATTTGCAGAAACTAAAGTTAAATTACCTTGAGTTCCAAAATAAACATCGTATCCGGTTGGAATAGTTCCAGCACCAGCACTCCAAGAAATTGTTGGGTTTGCATTTACATTTGTGCTTCCATCTGCGGGAAGAGTATTAACAACGCAACCAGGAGCAGCACTTAAGTCAACACAACCCAAAGTTGCATCCCAACCAGCTTGATTAACAACATTGTCTGAAGTAAACACAAATGTTAAGGCTGTATTTCCCGGATTTAAAACTCCGGCTGTTACAGTACCTGGTGAATTTGTTCCAGTGTAGCCGGCAGCAGGCCCAATTTGAGGTGCTGTGGCGTCTAATCCATCGTAAATTTTTAAGAAATCAAAATTATTTTCAATTTGAAAGGAATTGAAAACAACTTGCATTGCATTACCTGTTGTAGCAGGAATGAAAGTCATGGTTGAATTTTCA
>JBAXQC010000099.1:0-7715 GCA_037131955.1 Bacteroidota bacterium | reverse complement strand
TCCCATTTTCGGTTGGTGGCATCCGCAGCGGGGAACAACAACCGGGCGGGGAACAACAAATCTTTGCCAAACCTAAAATATCAATTGCCAATTAAAGCCAATTGCACTAAGTTTGTATCTCATAAATAACAACACAAAATTTTGAATCCAAATTTTTTAGAGGAGCTTAATCCAGTGCAAAAAGAAGCTGCCCTGCAAACAGAAGGCCCGGTGATGATATTGGCTGGAGCAGGCTCAGGAAAAACCCGTGTGCTTACCTATAGAATTGCACATTTGCTAAACAAAGGAGTAGATGCTTTTAATATACTATCGCTTACGTTTACCAACAAAGCAGCCCGCGAAATGAAAGAACGTATAGCAAAACTGGTTGGCAACAACGAAGCCCGCAACCTGTGGATGGGAACTTTTCACTCGGTATTTGCCAAAATACTAAGAATTGAAGCAGAAAAACTGGGTTACCCCACTCAATTTACCATTTACGATACCGATGATGCCAAAAGTGTACTTAAATCTGTAATAAAAGACTTGGGCTTAGACGATAAAATATACAAACCCTCTACTGTTTATTCTAGAATTTCTGCCGCCAAAAACAATTTGCTGAGTTGGCAAGAATACATGAACAATACCGAAATACAAAGCGACGACAGGGCAAGCGCCAAGCCAAGACTAGGAGAAATATATAAACTTTATTACGAACGCTGCTTTAGAAGCAGTGCCATGGATTTTGACGATTTGCTGTTCAATACCAATATTTTGCTTCGCAATTTTCCGGATGTGTTGCACAAATACCAACACAAGTTTAAATACATTATGGTAGACGAGTACCAAGACACCAACTTTTCGCAATACGTAATTGTAAAAAAATTAGCCGCCGCCTTCGAAAACATTTGTGTGGTGGGCGACGATGCCCAAAGCATCTATGGTTTTAGAGGAGCAAACATCCAAAATATCTTAAATTTTGAAAAGGATTATCCCGAACTAAAAACTTTTAAGCTGGAACAAAACTACCGCAGCACCAAAGTAATTGTAAAGGCCGCAAACAGCGTTATTAGCAACAACAAAGAGCAGTTTCAAAAAGATGTATGGACACAAAACATACAAGGCGAAAAAATTAAAGTAATTAAAACCCTTACAGACAACGAAGAAGGTTGGTCGGTTGCCAATTCTATATTTGAAACAAAAATGACCGAGCAGGCCAGGAACAAAGCGTTTGCAATACTTTACCGCACCAATGCACAAAGTCGTTCTTTGGAGGAGGCTTTGCGAAAGATGAGTATTCCGTATAAAATTTACGGTGGATTATCGTTTTACAAACGCAAAGAAATAAAAGACATTATTGCCTATTTTAGGCTAGTAATAAACCCGGCAGACGAAGAAGCCTTTAAACGAATTATAAATTATCCTGCCCGAGGCATAGGACAAACTACCTTAGAAAAACTAACGGTTATTGCCGAGGGCGTGCAAAAAAGTGTGTGGGCAATATTAGAAGATTTGCCTCACACAGATTATGGTTTAAATGCCGGCATACGCCAAAAACTTTGGGACTTTGCCACCATGATAAAAAGTTTTCAGGTACAACTGCACACCAAAGATGCTTTTGAATTGGCAGGGAATATTGCGGCTCACACGGGAATATTAAAAGAACTCTACAACGAAAAAACGCCTGAAGGAGTAAGCAGGTACGAGAATATTCAGGAGCTCCTGAACGGGATAAAAGATTTTACAGAAAACAAAACCTTAAGAATTTCTCCTCCCAGCGAAAACTTTTTTGAAGGGGAGTTTAGCACTGAAACTACAGCATTAAAAACATTGGATTTGTTTATGGAAGACATTGCACTTTTAACGGATGCCGATGAAGACGTAGAAGACAAAGATAATGCCGACAAGGTTTCGTTGATGACGGTGCATGCCGCCAAAGGATTGGAGTTTCCGTATGTGTATGTGGTGGGCTTGGAAGAAAATTTGTTTCCGTCGCAAATGGCCTTAAATAGCAGGTCAGATTTAGAGGAAGAACGAAGATTATTTTACGTGGCGATTACACGGGCAGAAAAAAAATTAACGGTATCGTACAGCCAAAGCCGTTACAAATACGGAAACCTTTTTCAGTGCGAACCCAGCCGATTTTTAGAAGAGATTGACGAAGACTTGTTAGAAAAACCACAGGAGAATAAGCCGGCAAAAAAAGTAAATCTTACAGAAGATTTCCCTTGGGGTGGTGGCTCCAGTTTTAAGAAAAAAACCAGTGCTTCTGCAACTCCGTCAAAAACGCCAACGCCCCCGGCACCAAAGGTAATTCCGGCAAATTTAAAAAAGATAAATACCAACGAAGCTGGCATTACGCAAAACGTAGAAAGCATTGGCGATTATGTGTTGGGTTGCAAAGTAGAACACGATAAATTTGGCACAGGAGAAATTACAAAACTAGAAGGGATTTCTCCCAATGAAAAAGCAACCATATTGTTTGAAGAAATTGGAGAAAAAGTTTTGATTTTGAGATTTGCGAAACTCAGGATTGTTGAACCTTGAAAAATACAACGAGGATAAAATGTTGCAGTTACTGTGGTCAGTAATTAATTTTAGTTCTGAGGGTTTACTCTATGTAAGATTTACCAAAAAACAAAATAGATTTTATAATTGTTGGAACACCGCCGCATATTCCAGGAAGTAAATTAAACCATAAATTAATTATTTTTAGGTATAAATATCTACAAATTCACAATTTGTTATAGTTTTGTGCTTTAAATTTTTAAAAAATGGGAAATCCTTTGTTGCATGATATTCATGGTATCCCGCTCAACCATTATTTGTTGTTGAGTGCGGCCTTGTTTAGTATTGGTGTTTTAGGTGTTTTGTATCGCAGAAATGCAATTATTGTTTTTATGTCAATAGAATTGATGCTTAATGCAGTAAATCTATTATTAGCGGCCTTTTCTACCTTTAGAAGCGATGGCGACGGACAAGTGTTTGTGTTTTTTATAATGGCTGTTGCAGCTGCCGAAGTTGCTGTGGGCCTAGCAATATTAATGATGGTATACAGAAACACTAGTTCTACCGACATACAGATTCTTAACCGTTTAAAGTGGTAATTTCTAATGAATAATTTAGCAATATTAATTCCGGTTTTTCCATTAGTAGGCTTTTTAGTTTTAGGCTTGTTCGGGAAAAACTTTTCCAAAACTATAGCTGCCGTGCTTGCTTCGGGCGCCGTATTTAGTTCTTTTGTTTTGGCCATACTTTTATTTATCAATCAATTGGAAAATGGTGCTGCGGCTGCAGTTCCCGTAAATGTTTTTGATTGGATAAATTCAGGGTCATTGAACATTTCTTTCTCGTTTTTAATAGACCCACTTAGCAGTATATTTTTATTGGTGATTACAGGAATTGGATTTTTAATTCACCTGTACTCTGCCGGCTATATGCATGACGACGAAGGGCACAACAAGTTTTTCTCCTACTTAAACTTGTTTATCTTTTTTATGCTGTTGCTGGTAATGGGTTCCAACTTTTTGGTAATGTTTGTAGGTTGGGAGGGCGTAGGTTTGTGCTCCTATTTACTTATTGGTTTTTGGTTTAAAAATACTGCCTACAACAATGCTGCAAAAAAAGCATTTGTAATGAACAGAATTGGCGATTTGGGTTTTTTGTTGGGCATAATTTTAATATTTATAAACTTTGAAAGCATAGATTACTTAACTGTTTTTGATAGAGCCAAAGGCTTAACCTCCGGAGACAATTCATTAATGATTATTACGCTTTTGTTGTTTGTAGGTGCCATGGGAAAAAGTGCTCAAATTCCTCTTTATACTTGGCTGCCCGATGCAATGGCAGGCCCTACCCCTGTTTCGGCATTGATACATGCTGCAACAATGGTTACGGCAGGAATTTACATGATTGCACGTAGTAATATTTTATTTGCTCTTTCTCCTGTAACCATGCAATTTATTGCCATTATTGGTGTTTCTACGGCCTTGTTTGCTGCCACAATAGGTTTGGCACAAAACGATATTAAAAAAGTTTTGGCTTATTCTACAGTAAGTCAGTTGGGCTATATGTTTTTGGCATTGGGCTTAGGGGCATTTGGCAGCGGAGTTTTTCATGTGGTTACTCACGCCTTTTTTAAAGCCTGTTTGTTTTTGGGTGCTGGCTCTGTAATACATGCCATGAGTGGCGAGCAAGACATTAGAAACATGGGCGGTTTAAAAAAATACGTTCCGGTTACTTACGCAACATTTTTATTGGCCACTATTGCCATTGCCGGAATATTTCCTTTTGCTGGATTTTTCTCTAAAGATGAGATTTTGGCTCATGCCTTTGAACACAATAAAGTGCTTTGGCTGCTGGGATTAATTGCTTCTATATTTACCTCTTTTTATATGTTTAGGTTGTTGTTTCTAACTTTTTTTGGAGAATTTAGAGGCACACAAAAACAGTTGAGTCATTTGCACGAATCGCCAAAATCTATGACCATTCCACTAATTGTGTTGTCAGGATTATCTGTAGTTGGTGGTTTTATTGGAATTCCAGAAGTGTTTGGCGGAATACACTTATTAAAAGGCTTTTTAGAGCCCGTGTTTAAAGATTCAGAAATGAGAATGATTCCGGGTCATTTAGACCATACCACAGAATATGCACTTATGGGAGTGGCCATGCTTTCGGCATTAATTTCTATCTATGTGGCTTACATTCGTTATGTAAAAACCAAAGCTATTCCTGCTCCAGAAAGCACACCTCTAAAGCCATTGCACAAACTTGTTTACAACAAGTATTACATTGACGAAGTGTATGATTTTTTAATTACTAAGCCCTTAAATGGAATCTCGCAATTCTTTGGAAAAATATTCGATAAGCAAGTAATAGACGGAAGCGTTAATTTAACAGGAAGTGCTTTTACAGAAACGTCGGGTTTATTAAAATATATTCAAACAGGAAACATTGGCTTTTATTTGTTGGCCATGGTTATTGGTATAATTGCTATTTTGGGATTCGGTCTCTTATAATTGAGAAAATTAGTTTACATAGCATTTATCGTTTTATTTGCTTCGTGCGAAAGAACACCCATTTCTTGTTTAAATTTAAATCCTACAAAATCTTCCTACAAAGTTGGAGAGGAAATACTCTTTAGTTCAGAATGTGCCTCTAATTACTACCACATTGCTTATGATTTTGGCGATGGAGACAAATTTACCATTGATGCCACAGAAGGCCACATACAAAAGAAAGTTTTTAAGTTTAAGGGAACATACGCTTGCAGAGTTACCTATTATTCTAAAAATAAAAAGAAAACAAGCTACGAAGAAAGAGTGGTAGAAATTATTGATTAAACATTGGAGCAAAATTCTGTTTTTGTGGATGAATATTCCTGTACAATAAAGATAAAATTTCTTTTTTTCATCAGTTACAATAAGTTGATTGGTCGTTTGAGAAATTATACTCATTATTAATAAGGCTAAAAATAAAACAACAACACTTTAGTTGATATTAGTATTATTAGGTATTTTAGTAGAAAATTAATTATCAATTATGAAAATATTACTAAACAAGAGTTTGTTCTTTTTGATTCTATTTGCTTTTTGCAGCACAGTATTATTTTCGCAAGAAAAATATTCCAGGGTAAAAATTGATTTAACAAATAAATCGTTGTTAGACGTTTCAAGATTAGGAATTGCAACAGATCACGGCAAACATAAATTAAACACCTTTTTTGAAACAGATTTAAGCGCCTCAGAAATTTCTTTGCTTTCTTCTAACGGTTTTAGCTATACCGTTACAATTGAAGATGTACAGGAATATTATCTATTAAATTCTAAAAACGCTGCTAAATCATTAGCCACAGGCTGTGATCCATCCAATCAAATAAGTTTTGCAGACCCTCAAGGATTTCAGTTAGGAAGTTATGCAGGATATTTTACTTACCAAGAAATGTTAGATAAACTAGATTCGTTAGCTTTAACGTATCCCAGTATTTTTTCTGCAAAACGAGTAATAAATGATACAATTAATAGCATAGAAGGAAGGCCCATTTACTACGTAGTAATTTCTGACTTTCCAGATTCTATAGAGGCCAACGAGCCAGAAATGTTGTTTAACTCAGTTCACCATGCACGAGAACCTGGAAGCCTCTCTCAATTGCTATTTTTTATGACGTATCTCTGCGAGAATTATTCAAGCAATGCAGAAATTCAAAACATACTAAATAATACTTCTTTGTATTTTGTTCCCTGCGTAAATCCTGATGGATACATCTACAATCAAACAACAAATCCTAACGGAGGTGGATTGTGGCGCAAGAATAGAAGAGACAATGGAAATGGCACATTTGGGGTAGATTTAAATAGAAATTATGGTCACTTTTGGGGCTTTGACGATGGCGGTTCTAGCCCATTAAGTAGCTCCGACGTATACAGAGGTCCGGCACCTTTTTCTGAACCCGAAACAAGAGCAATTCGCTACTTGTGCAATACACATAATTTTAAAATGGCTATGAACAATCACACCTTTGGCAACTTATTAATTTACCCTTGGGGATACATACCTGATTATTATACACCAGATTCGGCACTGTTTGTAAAAATGTCGGAAAACATGACACAGAACAACAACTATACTTTTGGAACAGGCAATCAAACTGTGGGTTATTTGGTGAACGGAGATTCTGACGACTGGATGTACGGTGAGCAAATAGAAAAACCCAAAATACTATCTTGGACGCCCGAGGCAGGAAATGCTGAATTCGGTTTTTGGCCACCGGTAGAGGAAATATTACCTTTTTGCAGAGAAATGTTAGACATGAATTTACGCACTGTAAAAATGCTGTTGAACAAAGCCGTAATAAAAAACAGATCGGAACCTATTGCCAGCAGCATTAGCGAGTGGGCAAAATTTACCTATTACAAACTTGGTTTAAATAGCGTAGGAACTTATACCGCCAATGTTGAGCCTCTAAGTAATAACATACAACCCATAACCGTTACTATAGAGTATTCAGATTTATTGTTGGCAAACGAACTAATAGATTCAATTCCAATACAGCTAAACCCCAACATTTCTGTTGGAGAAAGTTTTTCTTATGTATTAAAAATTACCAACAACGGAGTTTCATTTACCGATACGGTGGTAAGGTATTTTGGAACACCCATTTCTATTTTTAGCGAAGTTGGTAACAACATCAACAACTGGAGTTCATCTGATTTGTGGAACACCACTACCCTGCAATACGTAAGCAATCCAAGTTCTATTACCGATAGCCCAGACGGTAATTATTTAGATTTTTCTAATCAAAGTATCAACACAATAAATGGAATAAACCTTAGCACTACAAATTATGCAGAGCTTACATTTTTTGCCAAGTGGGACATAGAAAACAATTGGGATTATGTTCAATTGCAATTGTCAACAGACAGCGGATTTACTTGGAGTCCCCTGTGTGGACAATATACCAATACAGGTACAGCAGATCAATTGTTGGGCCAAGCACTCTACGATGGAACACAGAATGCATGGGTAAAAGAAACAATTAACCTTAGCAATTATATTGGCCAAAGGGTTTGGTTTAGATTTTTGTTAGTGAGTGATGGATTTCAAACAGGAGATGGATTCTATTTTGATGATTTTAACGTGAATATTATTGGTGATAGTTTAACTTCTACACGTGATAAAAATAAAGCCTCAGATTTTAAAATAATTCCTAATCCTAGTAGCGATTATTTTTACATTTT
>JBAXQC010000098.1:0-7728 GCA_037131955.1 Bacteroidota bacterium | reverse complement strand
GGATTCCATACTGTTGAATCTGCGCCATTAGCAGTAACATTTACTGTTTGACCCAAACAAATAGAATCTGGAACAGAGGTAAATGTAATTGTTGGCGGTGTGCCTGCTTTAATTCTTATAGAGTCTTTTGAAATGCAACCCGGTTGGTCAGAGAATGTTAGGTAATAAGTTGTATCAATTGGCGGGCTTACTTTTACCATGAACGAATCAGGAGTAAAAATCGAGTCAAAGATATAATACACAGGAGTCCAGGCATGAGTTGAATCAGCTGGTTTTGTTCTAAATTTTAAATAGCCTGCGAAAAAATTTCCTTGAGTTGTTGCTGCATCATCTCCAACTCTTATTCTCCAGATTCCATTATTTGGACCGGTTAAATTAGTGAAAGGCTGCTCGGGCCTGTAATCGCCAGAAACATTTGCACCAGTTGCGGATGTTACCAATGGTAAAAAAGCTTCTGACCTAAATCTGCAATATACATAGCTGGCAGCAATATTTCCCGTTCCATACCCTGTACCTGTATTTGCTCCATTGTCCGAAGACAAATCTATTGTAGAATTATTGGGAGCTATAAGCGAAATGTCTAATTCCTTGGGTTTGGTATGATTTATTCTTACTCCTACCTCCTCTAAAACCATATCTGTTGCAGAAATAGCACTTGGGTTTATCCCAGCCACTTGAATGGGCAAATAAAAGAAACTTCCGGGATGGCCAATGTAATCATCTGGTATTATTCTTTGACAGGAAGTTGTAACAATTTTTATAAATGTTTTTGAAACTAAATCAATTGGATTGGCAGCAATATGAGCAGCAATATCTACAGTATCTGGTTGGCATATTTCCACAGTATCAACCGAAATCATATTTACTCTTTTAAAGCCAACCCTCACCTGAATTGGAAGCCTTTCGCTAGCACAAGTATTAAATACGTTTTGAGCATATATTACGGTATCGTTTTGTAATCCATTTAGTGTAAATGTAGGCCCTGTAGAAATGGGAGTTGTTCCGTTAATGCCAGAGTACCATTCTAAATTGCCAACAATATTTGTTGCAGTAAGTGTAATGTTATCTCCCTTACACAAAGAAGTATCAGGCACAAAAGGCACTGGAACCTCAGGATTAGAAACAACGTAAACGGTATAATCTTCTGCTTCTCCGTAAGTATAACCAGAACATGGATCTGTTGGAACAGCGGCAAATTGCCCTCTCACTCTAAGCCTTGTAGGGCCGCACAGTGCATTCATAGGAACAGTTATTAATGGACTTGTAAATGGTCCAAAACCAACTGGTGAACTATACACTGCTTCTCCTGCGTTTGCAAAATTTCCATTTCTATTCCAATCCACCCATACTCTATAACCCTGTTGAAATGTTCCTGCACCAGATGTAGGTTCACCTGCAACAGTTACTCTAAATGTTTGACCTCGTGCAACAGTTAAAAACATTCCTGTTGATGGCGGGTACACCGATAAATTTCCAGCACATTGAGAGCTACAACCAGAATTTAGATTAGAAATATTTGTAATTCCTAAGGTAGTGCTAAAATTGTGAATTACGTCGTTTGTTTGATTACCTGTTTGAGAACAAAGGTTGGTATATGCAGGAGTACAATAGTTTTGAGCAATGGATTTTTCAATAAATAAGAAAATCCAAAAACAAACAATTAAAAATACTCTGTTTTTCATTTATTAATTAAACCGCAATTTTATTTAAAATCATTTGATTAACAACAAATTTAATGATTTTTTTTTAGCAATTAATTAACATTTATTCCAATGCAATATTTTCATCGCCCAACTGGTAAGGAAGGTAGGTTAAAATAAACTGAAACATCTCATCAGAAGTTCTCATGCTTCCCTCACGTTCACTAACCAATATTGGAGGATGATTAGGGTTTAGAGGATTATTGATGGTATTGTCAAACGTTCCAAACACATAAATGGTAGAGCCTTCTGGAATAATTACAGGTTTTTTGTACGTGTAAAAATACTGCCACCTAAAATCCCAGTTGTTTATTCTTATCAAGGGTATAGTATCTAATTGTTTGGTAACCGCATAGGCTAAAAACTTTTTGCCCAATAAGTGCATGTGAGGATTTACAGTTAGCAGAGAAATTTTACCTGTTAATGTAATTTGGGTTTTAAAAGTTTTTACTTCATTTGCAGGAATTTTAAGCTCTGGTTCAATAATTGAGATGCCCCAAGTTCCCAGTTGCATTTCCAACGTAGGTCGTTTAATGGGTGTTTTTGCAAAAAAAATATTAAAGTAACTGCTGTCTATCAGGTTCTTATTAGATGGACCGTAGTGAATATCTTTCAAAAATAATGCTCCCTTTTTTTTCATTCTTATTCCTCCAATTCCCTCGGGATAAGAAAAAGGCAAAACTCCTGGTAAATAATTACAAACCGATTGACTCATCAAAGGGTAAGTTCCATCGTCGTTTGCCAATTGCATTTTTTCATAGGCCGACAGCATATTAGGAAAGTCGTCAACGTCAACGAAAGGTTCACCTAAAAAAACATTTTTTCTATTTCCATTCTCATAACTCAACAATTGTGCATTCACATGGTGTACAATTTGGGTCTGGCATGGCACAAATTCAATCGTTTGTATGATGGTGTCTTTTTGAATTTCGTAAGGAAGCTTCATTAAAAGAAATTTATCTCTATTGTTTCCTTTGATGGGAAAGGCTTTTTGCATTCTAATTACTAAATCTGGTTTGCCCAAAAGAGAACCTGTGCTGTAATCTGGGGGTTCGGGAATTTCTTTTTCGTTTCCAATAGGAGAATTATTATCCACCCATTCTTTTATCAAGTTTATTTCTGTCTTATTTAAAACTTTTTCATTGGCAAACCTAGAATATGCAGTATCAGCAGGCCAGGGAGGCATATATCCATTGGAAACAACCAAGGCAATTAGTTTATCGCGTTGTTTAATTTCTTCATAAGATACTAAACTAAATGGAGCAGGACCACCTTGGTGATGGCAATTGCTACATTTTTGATACAATAAGTTTGCAATTTCGCCAGAAAACGTTGGAATTTGTTTGTCTTTTTTTCCACAGCCACAAACGGTAACAATCAGAAAAAACAAAAAAAAGAATCTGTGTGAAAAATTAAAGTATTTTTTGGTCAATGCAAAGTGATATAAAATGCAAAAAGCCATTTCAATTGCTTGAAATGGCTGAATATTAAGTAATTAGTTTTAATGTTTGTGAGAAGTTTCGTGAGAAACAGTAAGTTTTTTACGACCTCTTTTTCTGCGAGCAGCAAGTAATCTTCTACCATTTGCAGTGGCCATTCTTTCTCTAAAGCCGTGCTTATTTCTTCTTTTCTTTTGCGATGGTTGGAATGTCCTTTTCATTTCTTTAATTTTATTTTATGTTACAAGCCTTGATTTCAATGGTATTAGAAAGCAAGAACCCTTAATTTTTAAGTTTTGGGGTTGCAAAAATAGTGATTTACTTTTAATTTCAAATTATTTGAGAAGATTTTTTGCTAAAAATGTTATTTGCGAACTAAATTCAACTGTTGAATGGCAAAAAGGTTAAAGAGAATTTCAAAAAACCATTCTTTCTTTTTTGTGTTATTATGTTTCTAATTTTGTGCGCCCAAACTTTTAAATGCAACTGATTTACAGGATTGTTTTAACATCATTATTTTTTTTGATCTCTGTTTTTTCCTTTGGGCAAAAAAATATTACAATAAGTGGTTTTGTAAAAGACAAAAGCAATGGAGAAGCAATGCCTGGTGTTGCAATTTTTAATTCCGAAAATCCCAAAGAAGGTGCTTCAACAAATGTTTATGGATTTTATTCTCTGAGTTTAAAATCAAGTAATGTAAAAATAATTTATTTTTCAATTGGGTTCACCAAACAAGAATTTACTTTAGACTTAAAAAGCGATACCATAATTGATGTGGCATTAGAAGAAATAAGTGTAAAAGGAAAAGAAATTGTTATCAATGCCGAAAAGAGCGATAAGAACGTAAAAAGTGCAGATGTAGGTAGGATAAGTTTGTCAGTGGATAAGATAAAAACTTTACCTGCATTTATGGGCGAAGTGGACATTTTAAAAATTATTCAACTTACACCCGGAGTAAAAAACATGGGCGATGGCAATGCAGGATTTTATGTTAGAGGTGGTGGTCCTGATCAAAATTTAATTTTATTGGACGGTGCACAAGTTTATAATCCATTTCATTTGCTTGGATTTTTTTCTGTGTTTAATGAAAACTCCATAAATAATTTAGAATTGATAAAAGGCGGAATGCCTGCAAACTATGGCGGTAGATTAGCAAGTGTATTGGATGTTTCGATGAAAGAAGGCAACAACAGAGAATATAAAGTTGATGGAGGAATTGGATTAATATCTTCAAGAATTACAGTTCAAGGTCCTTTGAAAAAAGATACCAGTTCATTTATTTTTTCTGCCCGTAGAAGTTATGCCGACTTTGTTGCCAGACCAATAATTAATAATGTAGAAAGAGCAAAACCATTTAGAAAGTCGCAAATATTTTTTTACGATTTAAACCTAAAAATAAATTATAGATTGTCTAAAAAAGACAGAATTTTTTTGAGCGGATATTTGGGTCAGGATAAATTTGTTTACAACAATAATGTAAGCGGTTTTAGAGTAGAAGTTCCTTGGGGCAATGCAATTTCTACATTTCGTTGGAACCATTTGTTTAGTAGAAAATTGTTTTGCAATACCTCCGTAATTTTTTCAGATTTTAAATTTCAATTTATAGGAAAAAGTGATGACTTTACAGCAAAATTAGTTTCAGGAATTAGAGATTGGAATTTAAAAACAGATTTTGAATATTTCCCAAACATAAGAAACAGAGTAAAATTTGGTGTTCATTATACCTATCACACATTCACCCCATTTAATACTTCGGCAAGCCAAGGCGACGTGGTTTTTGATTTGGGAAAACCAGTAAAATTATTTGCAAACGAACTGGCTTTTTATGCCATGGACGAAGTTGATGTTACCCATTGGCTTAGGATAAACGGCGGATTAAGATTCTCTGCTTTTCAACAAATAGGTCCGTTTGATAGGTATGTAAAAAATTCGTTAGACCAAATAATTGATACAATTAACTATACTCAATTTCAAAACATAAAAACATACAGAGGTTTTGAACCCAGAATTTCTGCAAGAATTTCTACTGGAATTAATTCATCAATAAAAGTTTCTTACACCAGAAACTTACAATTTTTGCACTTGGCTTCCCTCTCCCCTCTCTCGCTTCCAACAGATTTATGGATTCCGAGCACCTCAATTATTCAGCCACAAATTGGCGACCAATATTCTTTGGGCTTCTTTAAAAATTTTGCAGAAGACATGTTTGAAACATCAGTGGAAGTTTATTATAAACAAATGAAGAATCAGGTAGAATTTAAAGAGGGATATTTGCCTGAGCAAAGCATAAAAGACAATAACGATTATGCCTTTACGTTTGGAAGTGGAGAAGCTTATGGAGCAGAGTTTTTTGTCAAAAAAAAATACGGTAAATTTGATGGGTGGATTGGGTATACATGGAGCAAAACACTTAGAACTTTTGCCGACCTAAACAATGGAGAAACATACTATGCACCTTTTGACAGACGACATGATGCATCTCTTGTATTGTCCTATAAATTAAATAACAAATGGATGTTTGGAGGAGTATTTGTATATGGAACAGGAAGACCAATTACACTTGCTCAACAACGCTATTTTATTGAAAATAGAATTACCAATGATTATGGTCTGCGAAACTCAATTCGTATGGCAGCATATCACAGATTAGATATTTCGGCCACATATTATGTAAAAAAAACAAAGAGAATAGAAAGCTCGTGGAATTTTTCTGTATTTAATGTTTACAACCGACTAAATCCATTTTTTATTTACTTCGACTACAGCGGAGCACTTACAAATAATACTCTTAAAGTAAAAGCAAAACAAGTGAGTTTGTTTCCGGCAATACCTTCGGTAACATGGAATTTTAAATTTTAAAAAATGAGATATTTAATAGCAATCGTTTTTATTTTTTCTTTTTATTCTTGCGAAAAAGACATTACCATAGATTTGCCAAAAAACGATTCAAAATTAGTAATAGAAGGAAGAATAGAAAGTGGTTCAGCACCATTTGTAATACTTAGCAACAGTGTAAGTTTTTTTGATGAAATAAATTTTGAAACATTAGAAAAATCTATTGTTACCGATGCCAAAGTTTTTGTGAACGATGGAACAAAAAAAATTGAGCTAAGTGTAATTTGCAGTAACGATTCTGCATTGCTCCCATTGCTTCCTATTATTTCGCAGGAAACAGGAATTCCTTTGAGCCTTTTACAAAACATAAAATATTGTGTGTTCACCGACCCTACTTTTTCTATGATTGGTGACAAGGGAAAAAATTATGAACTTACTGTTGAACACAAAGGCAAAGTGTATACATCAACCACGCAAATTCCTGTTCCTGTTCCATTAGATACCGTAAAATTTAAAGAAGACAAAGAACGCCCCGGTTATGGATTTTTAAATGTAGTGATGTCGGAACCAGCAGGATTAGGAAATTGTTACAGATGGTTTTCTAAACGATTAACCAAAGACACACGTTTTCTATCCTACTTAGGTAGCTCATTTGAAGATAAATTCATTGATGGAAAAACGTTTAATTATGATGTATTTAGACCACAAGAAAATAATTCTACCAAACCCGAAGATTTAGGTGATGCAAGATTTAGGTATTTGCCAAACGATACTGTAGTGGTAAAATTTTGTTCTATTGATAAAAATGTTTTTGAATTTTTTAGATCATTCGAAACCGAAGCAGGAAATAATGGCAATCCATTTGCGGCTCCTAATACAATAAAAACAAACATTAAAGGAGGTGCCATTGGAGTTTGGGCAGGATACGGCGCTTGGGAGAGAACGTATTATTTGGGGCAATAATTTACTATAAATTTCAATTCTTGTTGTTGAATTTTACAGTAAACTTTGAGCTGAGGTTATATGTGATTAATTGTTCATCATTTAGTACAGTTGGGACATTAAACACAATTAAACTATACAAACATTTATCTTTTATAAATTAGCCCTACCATACCTCCAGCTGCGTTGTAAAATGTTTTTACTCCTGATGATAAATTGCTTTGAGAAGTAGCATTGCCCCTATAGTTTGGTGCTACAAAAAAGGAAAGATAATTATTGATATCATAACCAAATCTTAGTTGAGCTTGATAATTTACTACTACTTTAGAATGGTTGTTGGTTCTATTGTTATCAGTAATAATTGTCTCTGAGGAGTTTATAAAATTTGCATTAGAATAAAGAAAATAACCTACAGATAATCCAAGCAATGGAGATATGGAAAACTTGTTTAGTTTAAATTCATACCCCAAGAAAAATGGAATTTCTATGTAATTTGTTTGAGTTCTTCTATTTAATTTCAAAGCCAATGAATCATCTTTTTGAACAAAAGTTGAATCAATCCTTGAGGCAAAAACACTATCCTTGTTAACCAGATTTATTGTTGTATAATTTTTTACACCAAAATTATAAAAAGTATCTACCTTCTGGTAATTGGTATAGTTTATAAGCCATTTAGAATTATCAACTATCTGAAGTTGTTTTGTTTTTTCACCGTAATTAATATCTTCTCCAAATCTGTTAAGCGAAAGACCGGTTTCAAAAACAAAACCATTTATTTTTTTACCTAGTATAAATCCAAATTTTGATAAAAA
>JBAXQC010000097.1:0-7930 GCA_037131955.1 Bacteroidota bacterium | reverse complement strand
TCCAAATTCTAAAACAAAATCAATGGGAAGAGCTTTTGAATTCAGAAGAGAACGCAAAGAAAAACGTTGGGACAAAATGGCAAAAACATTTACCAAATACGGTAAACTTATTGCCATGGCTGTAAAAGCAGGAGGTTCAGAAATTGAAAATAACGCCAAACTCAGGGTAATAATTCAAAATGCCAAAGGCGAAAACATGCCTAAGGATAGAATTGAAAATGCCATTGCCAGAGCTTCCAGCAAAGATGCAGATTCATTTTCTGAAGTTGTTTACGAAGGTTATGGACCTTATGGAATTGGAATTTTAGTTGAATGTGCTACCGATAATCCAACCAGAACTGTTGCCAATGTTAGGATGTACTTTAACAGGAACAACGGCGAATTAGGCAAAACGGGTTCTTTGGATTTTGCGTTTACCCGTAGAGGTGTTTTTAGAGTATCTCCGGGAGAACATAAAATAGAGGATTTAGAATTTAGCCTTATAGATTTTGGATTAGAAGAAATTTACGAAGACGAAGGAAATTATGTGATTCTTACAGCTTTTCAGGATTTTGGCTTGATGCAAAAAGGGCTAGAAGAATTTAAAATAGAACTAATAAAAGCAGAGTCTCAAAGAATACCAAATACCACCACAAAATTAACTCCTGAACAAGAAGATGAAATTTTAGATTTGGTAGATAAGTTTGAACAAGACGATGACGTAAGTGCTGTTTACCATACAATGGGGAATTAACATCATCTTATCTTAGGTCGAATTCCATCCACATTAAAACAAGCTGGATTTTTAGGCTCTATGTTTTTGTAAAATTCCTTAATCTTTATAAAATCTTGCTCAATATTTCCAGATAAATAAAGAGGTTTTCCAAATCCTGCAATTTTGTTTTTATAATCTAAATAGGCTAAAAATACTGGAACATTTGCTCCCTGCGCAACATGATAAAAACCGGTTTTCCATTTGTCAACGGCTTTTCTTGTGCCTTCGGCCGGAAAAACTAAAATCATTTTGTCTTTTGTCTTAAATTCTTCAATAAAATCTTCTACAGCATTATTGCTTTTAGACCTCTCAATAGAAATTGCTCCTGTTCTCTTTAATAGAATACTCAATGGCCACCAAAACAATTCTTTTTTAGCAAGATAGTTTGGTTCTACGCCAAAAAATTTAAAAGCCGCCAAAGCAAAAACAAAGTCCCAATTTGAAGTATGCGGTGCACCAATTACAACACATTTCTTTACATCTTCGGGAATATTTTCTCCTGTTTTCCAGCCTTGCAGTTTAAACCACCAACAAAACAATTTTGTCATCATAATTAACGGTTTAAATAGTTGCTATAACTTTTAGCTCAATTGCAATTGGTGTGGGCAAGCAATTAATTTCTACCGTAGTTCGGCAAGGCAAATTATCTTTAAAATAATCGGCATAGATCCTATTATAAGTTTTAAAATCGTCTTTCATATTGGTCAAAAAAACCGTTACATCTACAATCTTATCCCAACTGCTTCCTGCATCTTCTAAAATATATTTTATATTTCTAAATACACTGTGGCATTGCTTTTCAATATCATAGCTTGTTATGTTTCCATTTTCATCTAATTCTACTCCTGGAATTATTTTAGTTCCTCTTTCTCTGGGACCAACGCCTGAGAGAAACAGTAAATTTCCAACTTTTCTTGCGTGCGGATATAAGCCTACAGGTTCAGGTGCTTTTGATGAATTTATTTTATCTTCCATTTTGTTGATTTAAGTTTAAATGTCTTCAAAAATGGATAAAATTTCATTTTTAAAAAAATTAATTGATAATTTGTGCCAATATATTTTTTGCACGTAGCATTTGAATAGAATTTTACTTTTTATTTTTTTAGTTTTTCTAACTGATTTTTGCACCGCTCAGGAGTGCTTAAACGATATTGATTTATCAAAAATTCCATACAAAGAAGTTAGGGCATTAGTTATATCTCAAAAAAAATCAAACATAGAATGCATTAAAGATATCAAATCTTCCTGCAGTTCTGATTTTAAGTGCAGCGAATATTATAAGCAGATTAGAAACTATTCTGTTGATAAATCTTTGCAAACTGTTTGGCAAAATTACAGTGGAAGCCAAACACACAGAGTTTACAACAGCAAAAAATTGGCATTGGGATTAATGTTGTGTAAAAAAAATGGAAAAGAGAAAATTCTTTATCCATCGAGTAATTTTGGTAAACTAGATACAGGACAGGTTATTTATCTGAAGCTAAAGTTTCTCAGAGGAATATTAAATATGGCTGTTGCTTTTGAAATTGATAAAATAGATACTTTAAATAAGATAATTGAATTTAGCTATGTAAAGGGAGGAAAATCTGGGGGTAAGCAAATTATTGAGTTCAAAGAGAGCGAAAAAAACAAAACTTCAATTGTGCATACAAGTTTTTATAGAAGTAGCAGTAAAATTAGAGACAGAATACTCTATCCATTTTTTCACTCAAAAGTTATCGGAGAATTTCATGAAAATTTCAAAAAAATTTTGTGTCAAAATCCAAAGAGTATAGTCTGCACCTCTGAAACCTAAATATAAAATAGATGTGAATTTTAGTTTAAATCTTAGAGTAATTTTTTCTATATTATTCTTATTTATTTTTTATTCAAAGTCAACAGCTCAAGGTTCTAATCTTCCATTTCAATCAAGTTTTGATGATCCAAAAGAAAGAGATTGCTGGAAAGAGTATCGCTTAGGAAAAAAACACCAAAACAATTGGACGTTCTCTACTTCATTAGCATCTTCAAAACCATTTTGTCTTTTTCACGATTATCCAAACAATGCTGCAAAACCCGACACAATATTAGATTGGCTTGTTTCGCCTCCATTAAATCTCTCGCAAGAAACTGTTTTTAAATTTCAGTTGATACTATTTTGTGCAGGAGGTAAGCCAGATTTTATGGATTATTTTGGTGTGTGGGCAGGAAAAAAAAACAGTAATCCAAGGTTTGGCGATTACAAAGAAATAGCAAACTTAAGTCGCTTTGCCCAAAATAATTCAAAATGGAACGATGTAAACTTTGTTGTGCCGCCTTTGGGCGATTCTATTTACATTGCTTTGGTATATAAATGCACTAACAATTGGCTAACGGTTAACATTGATAATTTTGAAATAGTTTCAATGGAATTGGAACTTAACGACCATAAATTAATAAACAGTTTAATTAATTTTGAGGGCACACAATCTATTAATGATAATTTTACCCTAAATTCGACTAAAAATAATTTTTGTTTTTTAAACATTTATGACCAACAAGGAAGATGTGTTCTTACACAAAAACTAAAAAAGGGAAAAAATAGTTTTAAAAACAAGAAAATAGAACCCGGATTGTACGAGATAAAAGTAATGGATAACTTTGGCGAAATTTTACAAAAACAAACTATTGTCTTAAAAAAGTAAATAAATTTAATACATCTAATATAGAATAACTAAACAACATAAAATAAATCCTATGAAAAAAACCTACAAAAATTTATCTTTATTTATTCTTGTTGTTTTTGTTCAATCTTACTCAGTTGCACAAATTACAATCACAAAAAATGATATGCCCTCGGCCAATCAAAATTTTGTATTGAGAGGCGCTAACTCTTCTGCTCAGGATGATTATCAATTATCTGGTGCAAGCAAAACTTGGGATTTTACACATCTAATTCCTACAGATACCCAAACCGTAGAGTGTTTGCCAATATTAGGTGCGGGTCCAATAATTGTTTATTTTTTATCTTTTCCTACTGCAACTTATGCAACCAAAGGTGATGATTTGCCATTGCCTGCCCTAAGCCCAATAACCGTTACTAATTTGTATAACTTTTACAAAGCTTCAAATTCTACATTTTCTATCTTAGGATTTGGTGCAAGTATCAGCGGAATACCTACTCCAATTCAGTATGATACAGTTGATGTTGTATATAATTTTCCAATGAATTTTGGAGATATACAGGTAAACCGTTCTCAATTTACAGTTAATCTTCCCACCGTTGGAGGCATTTTAGAAACAAGAAGAAGAACTAACTCGGTTGAAGGTTGGGGCACACTAAAACTCCCTAACGGCATGGATTACGAAGTATTAAAAGTAAAATCAGTTTCTGAAATAACCGATGTTGTTTCTGCAACAATAAATGGCTTTCCAATTGAGTTTCCGCTAGATAGAAACGAAACAGAATACAAATGGTTAGCTGCAGGTTCTGGCGTTCCTTTGTTGCAAATAAACACAACTAATTTGCAGGGTCAAGAAAATGTTAGCAGCATAGCATTTAAATTCACACCAGATTTAAGTGGGCTAGCGGAATATAATAGTTCTCAGTTTTCTTCATTTCCCAATCCAGCGCAACAAAGCATTTACATTAATGGAAAATCTACTCAAATTCAAATTATAGATGTGTTGGGCAAGATTGTATTTGAGCAAAGTTATAATACCACAGAAAATAATTCTTTTATTGATGTTTCTCACCTTTCAAACGGAGTTTATTGGTTGAGAAATTTTAATGGCAAAGAAAGTAGCATTCAAAAATTTGTGGTAAGCAAATAAACTTTTTGTAAAATTTTAATGCCATCAAAGTATAAAGGGATTTCGCTTACTACTGCTTCATCCTTGGTAATTGCCAACATGGTAGGAACGGGAGTTTTTACCAGTTTAGGTTTTCAGCTTTTAGGAATTACGGATGGTTTTTCTATACTTTTTTTGTGGCTTTTAGGAGGTATTGTTTCCTTATGCGGTGCATTGTGCTATGGAGAACTGGGTGTGCTTTTTCCTAGAAGTGGTGGTGAATATAATTTTTTGAGTAAACTCTTTAACCCCTTTATAGGTTTTTTAAGTGGTTGGGTTAGTTCAACCGTGGGTTTTGCTGCACCGGTTGCATTAGCGTCAATGCTGTTGGGTGGATATTTGTCTAAAGTGTTTTTTAATGTGACTCAATTGTTTTTTTCAATTTCTGTTTTAGTTGTAATAACATTTGTGCATTCAACAAACATAAAAACAGGAAGCAGTTTTCAAAATATTTTCACCAGCTTAAAAGTTATATTAATTTTAGTAATAATTCTTGCAGGATTATTTTTTACAAATCATCAAAGTATTGAATTTTTGCCTAGTAGTCAATCTGTAAAAAGTATATTTAGTCCTGCATTTGCTGTTTCATTTTTCTTTGTGTCTTACAGTTATAGCGGATGGAATGCTGCATCGTATTTAGTGGATGAAATTAGAGATTCAAAAAAGAATCTTCCATTATCATTAATAATTGGAACTGGAATAGTAACAGTATTGTACGTATTTTTAAATTATACATTTTTAATTACTGCTCCAATTTCTGAGTTAGTGGGTCAGGCAGAAGTAGCTTATTATCCTGCAAAATATATTTTTGGAATTAATGGTGCACAAATTATAAGTATTTTAATTGCACTACTTTTAATCTCGTCTATTTCTTCAATGGTATGGGCCGGTCCAAGGGTAATAAAAGTAATGGGTGAAGATGTAACAGCTCTTTCTTTTTTTGCTAAAAAAAGTAAAAGTGGACTTCCCGTTAATGCTATTTTAGTTCAATCAATGATTTCATTGCTATTTATTGTTACAAGCACCTTTGAACAAGTTATAACGTATCTAGGGTTTACGTTAAATATGTTTACGTTTTTAACGATACTCGGTTTTTTAATGTACAAGCTAAAAAATAAACAAGAAACCACTGCTTATGAAGTACCTTTGTTTCCTATTGTGCCGCTAGTTTTTTTGTTAGCCGGTTTGTGGATATTGATTTATGGATTTGTATATAAACCCAAAGAATCTTTACTGGGAATGCTAACGTTAGGGTATGGCGCTTTTTTTTATTGGTGTCAATTTCCAAGCACAGTTTTTAATATTTTAATTAAAAAGTCAATTAAACTGAGCATATTTGCACTTATTCTTTTACTTAGCTTTCTTTTTTTGTTATGATTACCACAATTAAAAAAATATCTCTGCACTTGTTTATAGTGCTTCCATTTTTATTTTCTTGCAACAGTACACCTGATAAACAAACTAAAATTTCTGAAGAAAAAAATGCAGCCAATTTAGAATCAACTGATACTGTATCACCAACAACAGAAAATCCTCAATTAGATGATTTGTGTTCAATAATTTCTGGTATTGAGCCTTCCAAAAAAAATGATTATTCCGCAGTTACAAACAACAAAAACTGGATTTCTTTTTCTTCCAATCTAACCTCTCGGTTTAATAAATTAGACAGCTCACGTATTTCAAAAATAAAAATTTGGCGAGACAAAGAAATAACAGAAATTTCAAAAAAATCTACCACAATTTTCTATCCATTTAGTGGACCTGATTTTTTAAATGCATTTACTTTTTTTCCCTACCAAGAAAAGATATATATGTTTGCATTAGAAGCTCCAGGCCAGCTTCCCAATATAAAAGATTTAGAGAACGATACATCTTATTTTTCAAGCATAGACAAATCTCTTTGGTCTATTTTAAATTTTTCTTTTTTTAGAACAAACAGCATGAAAGTAGATTTAAAGGCAAGAGATTTAAACGGTGCCGTGCACTTAATAAGTTTGTTTGTAAAAAAAACTGGCAATAAAATTATTGACATTAAACCAATAGACCTTGACGAACAAGGGAAAATAATCTCCAAAAAAGATTCTTCAAAATGTTTTGCAAAAGCAATACAAATTGTATATTTGAATCATGTTACCAATAAAAACAGTGAAATATTCTATTTTTCTTGCGACCTTTCTGACTCTGCAATTCTTAAAAACAATTGTCTAAGAAACATGATTATAAATTTAAATAACGGTTATACTACTTATCTAAAAAGTGCCTCGTACTTATTGCACAATGGAAATTTCTCATGGACAAGAAAAATTATTACCAACAACAGCAAGAATATTTTGCAAGATGACTCAGGTATTCCCTTAAAATTTATTGATTCTACGTGGAACAAAACTTTTTTTGGTACTTACGACAAACCTATTCCTTTGTTCAAAAATAAATTTCAAGAAGATTTAAAACTTGCCTACTCTCCCACAAATTCAAATGTAAAGCCCTTGCCATTTGGCATTGGGTACGATTATAAATTAAATGAATCTAACTTAATGTTGTTTTCAAAAAGACCATAAACCTAAAACCAAAAAAAAATAATTATGGAAAAAAAATCAGATGAAATTTGGAAGAAAATTGTTTTTGAAAAAATTAAAGACCAAGTTAACCATTTGTATGTTTCTAATTTGGGTAGAATAAAAAGCAACTCAAAACAGTCTGCAGGAAACATTCTTAGTGGTTCCCTTAAAGAAGGATATCCCTCTTTAAGTTTAAGATTCATGGCACCAAGATCTCCCAAGAACGAAAAAATCATTCAAAAGTGGAGAGAAGAAATAGAAGCAAAAAAAGTAAAGCTCCACGAACTTGTTGCTCAAAAAGAAAAATATAAAAAAGGCAGTAGAAATTTTATCTCCATTACAAATGAAATAAAAAGTGCAAAAAAAGTACTTAATGATACAAAGATTGAACATCCTAAAAAAGTAAGAGTATTAGACAAAGAGAGAACTACTTATTATGGTGGATTAGTTCATTCATTTGTTGCTCAAAAATTTTTGAAAAAACCTTCAAAGAAACACCTCTACATTATTCACTTAGATTACAATAAATCCAATAATAATGCTTCCAATTTAAAATGGGTAACTAAGGATGAGTGGGGAGCACATCAAGCTAAAAATCCAACTGTTAAAAAGGCTAGAAGCCAGTTTAGAGGAAATTACAAAGGCATGAAATTAACAGAGAAAGATGTAATAAAAATTAAAAAATTATTGCAGGATGGAAAAAGAGCTGTGGATTTAGCAAGAAAATATGATGTATCTGAAATGGCAATTTACAGAATAAAAAGTGGCGAAAATTGGGGACACATAAAGATTTAATAAAAAAATACAA
>JBAXQC010000096.1:0-8022 GCA_037131955.1 Bacteroidota bacterium | reverse complement strand
TTAAACCCCATACTCTTTAAAAATAGAGTTCAATCTCTTAAGCATTAAAAACAAAGCCAACGATGCTAACATTAAAAGTAAAAAATTAACTCCAAAATAATTTGCTTTGTTTTCGTAACCGTCCCAAAGCTTAGCTAAAACTCCGCTTAACTTATTTCCAATTGATGTAGCCAAACTCCAACCTCCCATCATCAATGCCGTTAATCTTGGTGGACTTAATTTAGAGACTAAACTTAATCCCATTGGGCTTAAAAAAAGTTCGCCAATAGTGATTACACCATAAGAAGAAATTAGCCACCAAGAACTTGCTTTTATGTCGCCATTACTACACATATAAACTGCTGCTACCATTATCAAAGTAGAAAGGCCACTTATAAATAAACCCCAGAATATTTTTGCTGGTGTAGAGGGTTCTCTTTTCTTTCGTCGTAAAAATGCAAAAAATGCTATTACTAACGGGGTAAGGGTAACGACAAAAAATGGATTTATACTTTGAAACAATTCTGTTGAAATAAGTTTTACTTCCTCTCCTCTTGGAGGTGTATCTTTTTTTGAGATATTGCTAAAATAGGCTGGAAATGCAGGCGCTTTTATGGCCTCTCCATTTTCATCTTTTATTTTCCGAAATTGTTTGTCCATTAAATATGTGCTGTCCTTTTCATACTTTACAATTTCATTTAGTTTTAATGTGTTGGTAATTCCTTCTAAGGGAGCAGGAACCTCTCTGGAAGTATAATACTGTGCCCAGGTTGTTAATGCTGTTCCATTCTGCTTAAATACTGCCCAAAAAACAACAACAACAGCAAATATGGATAACAATGCCCCCAATGCTTTTTTATCTGTTTGATTGGCTTTAAAATATAGTGAAGCATAAAACGCAACTACCGGAATTGCTCCCAATAAAAAAGCATCAGAAGAATCGGAACCAAATATATTTCCCGGAATAAACCAGCCCAAAATACCTGTAACAACCGCAGGCAATAAAACAGAATAAAGTACTTTAACTACCGAGGCATCTTCCTTTTCTGCCGGTTTAATGATATCAACGTGTTTATAATGTTTAGTTCCTACAACAAAAACAACAACTCCAATAAACATTCCTATTCCTGCTGCAAAAAATGCTTCGGACCATCCATAAGTATTTCTTAAAAATGCTGCAAAAAAATTACAGATAAATGCACCAATATTTATTCCCATGTAAAAAATACTGTAGCCGCTGTCTTTTTTTTCTTTGTACTCCGGCTGAGAGTATAGATTACCTAGAAGTGTTGAAATATTTGGTTTAAAAAAACCATTGCCTACAATAATTAGTGCAATAGCAGAATAGAAAGCAGTAAAGCCTTTCACGGCCAACAAGCAGTAACCAAACCCCATTAATAATCCACCAATAATGATTGATTTTCTATAGCCCAAAAGTCTATCTGCGATGAGCCCGCCAATAAAAGGCGTTAGATAATTTAGTGCAATAAAAGTTCCAAAAATATCAGCAGCATCCTCCCTGTCCATATTTAAGCCGCCTTTGTCAAAATCGGTCATGTACAGAACAAAAATTCCTATCATTAGATAATAACCAAAACGTTCCCACATTTCGGTAAAAAACAAATAAGGTAATCCCTTTGGATGATTTTTTGACATCTGAAAATTTTTTGTGAATATATTGTTTTTTGTAACAAATGTAAGCTAACCAAAAAATTTTTGTGAGTAAATTTGCTCTGAAATTTCTTAAAAAGAATGGAGTTAGATAAAACTATGTTGTGGGCTACTTTTGCTCTTAAATGTCCGAGGTGCAGACAATGTTTTTTGTTTAAGAACCCTAATCCTTATGCATTAAAAGATTTGAGTGCAATGAATAAAACATGCAGCAATTGCAATATGCTTATAGACCCTGAGCCAAGTTTTTATTACGGATCTATGTATGTAAGTTATGGACTTACAGTGGGTTTTAGCATCTTAACTTTTTTAATTTGGTATTTCTTTTTTGATGTTGATGTAATGTATTATCTAATATTTAATGCTATTTTTCTTTTGGCATTGGTTCCATATACTTTTCAATTGGCAAGAGCAGCATGGATTACTATTTTGGTTAAGTACAATCCAACTTCAAGAGAATCTAATCCTCTCAAGAAAAAAAATTAAGATCTTTTTTCTTTCAATAAAAAAAACAAACCAAGCAAAGCGGGAACAGCTATATTAATTATCCATAAAATACTGGATGCTGTAAGTGTTTGTAAAGGATTGTGAGATAAAGTATCAAAAACTTTTACTGCAATAGCTCCTCTCACACCCAATTCGCTCCAGGCATAAGTAGGTATAGCTGCCAAATACAAGTAATATGTTGCAATACTTTTTATAGAACTTAAAAATTCTATTTCTATACCAACAATACCTAAAGAAAGAATAAATTGAACCAAAAAAATCGCATACCTAAGCAAAGAAAGTAAAAACAAAATACTTAGTTTCTCAATGCCTATAAACTCTATTTTACCCAAGATACTTAAACTAAATTTTTTTACAATCCAATTTATTATTTTGCTTAGATTTATGTAAAGCAAAATCAAAATAACAATTGCACTCGCCAACAAAAAAAAGCTGTTATCAAGCAGTACAATAGCACCCAATACTAATGTTACCAAGAGCTGAGAATAGCTTACCAAAATATTTATTGATATGGCTTTTTCTCTATTTTCCTCGTTTAAAAAAAATATCTTGCCAACAAATTCACCTACCCTATTGGGGGTAAAAATTCCCGTACTAATTCCTGCCAGAACAGAAGAAATAGAAGTTTTAAGAGATATTTTTTGAACATGTGATAATGCATATTTCCACTTCAAACTTTCTACAAACCAATTTAACACCATTAATATAAACAGCACCAAAAAACTCCAAATTTTTGCTTGAAAATGAGCGGAAGTAAAAAATGAAAACTCTATTTGCCCTATTTTTTTATTTATAGAATAAACTAAATAGCCAAAAGATAAAACAGATACAAGCCATTTTATTTTATCGATAAATTTTTTATTTTTTAAGTATTGCATATAAAAAAAAAGCTGCCGTTTTTGGCGGCAGCTTTTCAAAGTATAAAATTAAAATTTAGTTTTTGATTAACTTTTTAGAGATGTTGGCATTCTCACTTCTCAATTGTAAGAAATAAACACCTTTAGCTAAACCACTAATATCAATGTTTTGTATGTTTTTTCCTTTTGCTTGAGCAAAGTTTTCTGAATAAACTTCTTGACCATTGATAGAAACTAATCTAACTGTTGCAGGAACTGCTTTGTCTGCAGTATACTCTATAGTTACTTTGTTTGTAGCAGGATTTGGAAGCATATTAAACGTTGCTTCTTCAGCAGAACGTTCGTTGATACCAGTAATTACAATTGTTTTAGAAGCTTGGCAACCGTTTGCATCTGTTACTGTACAAGTGTATCCGCCAGCAGTTAAACCTGCTACTGTTGCACCTGTTAAATTACCTGGAGTCCACACATAAGAATAAGGAGCTGTTCCACCGGTAACCACAGCAGTTGCTGTTCCATTTCCTGTGCTTACTTCTGGTGTTCCACTTACAGCAACATCGTAATCTGCAGTACACAAAGAGCTAATTTTATAAGAAATATAGTGATGTTCAAAACTGAAAGGAGCAGTATAAGCAACACTTGGAATAAATAAACCATTCCATCCTGGTGCTGGGTCTAAATTATACCTTACATCAGTTGTAACCACTTGAGAAATGTTATAATCTCCTGGAGTATATATAGGGAAACCACCATCTTGTTCTTCAAAAGAAACAAATGTTACATGATTAAAATTATTAAGTGTATCTACAAGTGAATAAGTGTAACTAGGTTTGAAAGATACAGTACTAATTACAAATTTTCCTGCATTAACAATTGGTAAATCTGCAGTAGAAAACTGTGCAACAGAAAAACCATTGTCTAACGTGTCTGTTATTGTTTGGTTGTTCAAAGCTATGGCATATCTCTTTTTAGTAGTTCCACCACCAGTGAAATTAATTCTATTGGTTTGATATGAATATTTTAAGGCTTTAAATCTTACTGTGTCAAAACCATAATCAGCAGCCATTCCTGTAAAATAATATTCTGGATTACTTGTGGTTGTATTGTTTACACATACTTCAAAGATAAGTGAATCGGTAACTGAGGTGTCTACTCTTGTGTAAACAAAAAAACATTTTAAAGAGTCCACTTTATACTTACTAGTTGCTGATAATTGCATAAACTGTGAAGCTGGATAAGTAATAGGGTCATTAAATTTTGAGCTTCTTACATCTAAAATGTCACCTAACAAATGAACAAATGGGCTTGAATATGCTCCAGCTCCAAATTCTGCTAGAATGTTTGAATCTGGGAACAAATAATTAAAACTTAAAACAGATGAACCTTGAAAATATTCATCCATTGTTTCTGCATAGCTATACCAACGTGTTGTTGGCCCAACCGATGTTGTTGATTGAGACATTGGCTTGTGAAATCTCGGCAAAGAAATAGTTTTGTTCGGTACAGTTTTTCCTGAATTTGCAAGAGGAGTGGCTGCTTCAATAGAAGAATTGAGGAACAAAAGACTCAATAATCCCAAAAAAGATGTAGTAATTTTTTTCATTTTTATAGTTTAGTTTATAGTAAGGCAATATTACAAAATTGTTTTGTTTTATTCTAAAAAAAATTGTTAATGTGTAACTTCAGCTTCCATATATGCTTCAATAGGCAAACAGCTGCAAACCAAGTTTCTATCGCCAAATGCATTATCAACCCTACCAACACTTGGCCAAAACTTACTAGTTTTTAACCAGTTCAAGGGATATACAGCTTTTTTTCTGTTGTATGGATACTCCCATTCATCAGCCATTGCAACCATAGCGGTATGCGGAGCATTTTTTAATACATTATTTGAAGCATCGTACAAACCATTTTCAATTTCAGTAATTTCTTTTCTTATGCTAATCATTGCATCAATAAATCTATCTAATTCTGCTTTTGATTCACTTTCTGTTGGCTCTACCATTAGCGTGTCTGCAACCGGAAAAGAGACAGTTGGTGCATGAAATCCGTAATCCATTAACCTCTTGGCAATGTCTGCCACCTCTACCTGAGCGGTTTTTTTAAAATTTCTACAGTCTAAGATCATTTCATGAGCACATCTTCCGTTTTTGCCAGAATACAAAGTTGAATAATGTCCTTTTAATTTCTCTTGAATATAATTTGCATTGAGGATGGCAATTTTTGTAGAATTTGTAACACCTTCGGCACCCAACATTTTAATGTATCCATAAGAAATTAAAAGAATTAATGAACTTCCCCAAGGCGCCGCAGAAACCGGCGTAATGCCTTTATTTCCGCCTGTTTTTACAACAGGATGCGATGGCAAAAAGTCAACAAGGTGTGCTGCAACACCAATTGGCCCCATTCCAGGTCCACCACCCCCGTGTGGTATTGCAAATGTTTTGTGTAGATTTAAATGGCATACATCAGCACCAATATTTCCTGGACTAGTAAGACCAACTTGTGCATTCATATTTGCTCCGTCCATGTAAACCTGACCACCATTTGCATGAATTAAATTTGTTATTTCTATTATCTCTTCTTCAAATACGCCATGTGTAGAAGGATAAGTAACCATCAAGCAAGAAAGATTTTCTTTGTGTTCCTCTACTTTAAGTTTTAAATCTTGTAAATCTACATTTCCTTTTTCATCGCATTTTACCACTACTATTTTCATACCCGCCATTGCAGCACTTGCAGGATTTGTGCCATGTGCAGAAGAAGGGATAAGTGCAATGTTCCTGTGCGGTTGCCCTCTTTGTATGTGGTATTCTCTAATAACTAACAAACCAGCATACTCGCCTTGAGCACCAGAATTGGGCTGGAAACTCATTTTTGCAAAACCAGTTATTTCACTTAAGTCTTTGTCTAATTGGGCAAAAATTTCTTGATAACCTTCAGCTTGATTCACCGGAACAAATGGATGTATATCTGCAAATTCTCTCCAGGTAATTGGATACAACTCTGCAGCAGCATTAAGTTTCATGGTACATGAACCAAGAGAAATCATGCTGTGGGTTAATGATAAATCTTTGTTTTCTAAAGATTTAATGTATCGCATCATCTCAGTTTCTGAATGATGAGAATTAAATACAGGATGGGCTAAAAATTTACTTTCTCTTGAAATGTCATTGCTAAAATTTACATTTGTTGAAGAGATTGATTCTGCATTTAAAGAATTTTGCAGGCCGGCTGCAGTTGCAAAAACATTTACTATCTCAAACAAATCTTTTTGCATGGTAGTTTCATCTATAGAGATAAACACCTTGTCTTTTTCGTACCTAAAATTTATTTCGCTTTTAAGTGCAATTTCCTCAATAGATTGAACCTGTGTGGGAGAGAGATCTTGCACAAAGAATGTATCAAAAAATGATTCTTTGCTAGTAGAATAACCTAAATTTTGTAAAGCTGTTTTAACGGTTTTAGCATTACGATGAATGGTTGTTGATATTTGTTTTAGTCCTTCTGGCCCATGATATATAGCATACATACTTGCCATAATTGCCAACAAAGCCTGAGCTGTGCAAATGTTTGAGGTGGCTTTGTCTCTTCTTATGTGTTGCTCTCTGGTTTGCAATGCCATTCTTAATGCATGATTTCCTTGTGCATCAACAGATACGCCAATTATCCTTCCGGGAATTAATCTTTTGTAATCTTCTTTGCATGCAAAAAATGCAGCGTGTGGACCGCCATAGCCCATTGGCACGCCAAATCTCTGAGAATTTCCTACCACTACATCAGCGCCCCATTCTCCGGGAGGAACTAATAATGTTAGGGCCATTAAATCTGATGCAACAACAACTTGCATATTTTTTTCGTGAGCTTTTTGCACTAAATCTTTTTTGCTACTTACTTCGCCATTCACATTAGGGTATTGAAGCAACATTCCAAAATAGGCATCAGATAATTCTTGCTGTGTAATTTTTTTTACTTCAAGTTCAATCCCCAGTGGTTGAGACCTTGTATAGAGTAGCTGAATAGTTTGAGGGAAACAATCCTCTGAAACTAAAAATTTATTTACGTTATTTTTTATTTGTTCTCTTGTTCTATTTCCATAAAACATTATCATAGCTTCGGCTGCTGCAGTAGCTTCGTCTAACAACGATGCATTGGCAATTGGCATAGCAGTTAAATCCATAACCATGGTTTGAAAATTTAGAATGGCCTCCAATCTTCCTTGTGCTATTTCTGCTTGATAAGGAGTATATGCAGTATACCATCCTGGATTTTCTAGAACATTCCGCTTAATAACGTTAGGAACAAAAGTATTATAATAGCCTAATCCTATATAAGATTTAAATACCTTATTTTTTTTTGCTATGCCTACTAAATTATCTAAATATTCATTCTCGGTTTGAGGTGCAGAAATATTAAGATTATTTTTTAATCGAATAACAGAAGGTATTGTTTCATCAATCAGACTGTCAATACTTTTAGCATTTATAGTTTTTAGCATTTCTGCAACATCTGCTTCATTAAGGCCAATATGGCGTTGTTCAAAAAAATGTGGATGCATTTAATAATTTTTTAGGGTACAAAGATAAATTAAAAAGTTAGTGTTAATAACAAGTTTGTGCCCAAAAAGTTTCAATAAAAAAAGGGGACTTTTGGTCCCCCTCATTTAAGTATTCTTATTTAACTTTTTCTATCTGAGCAATTGAACAAAACCTTTGAGTGTTCTTTTTTCTTTTGTTCTCTTTACTTCATAGTCCATAATATAGTAATAAACACCGGTGTCGTGTCCATTTCCGTCCCAACCTTCAGTGGGGTCTGTCCATTCTTTTACTTTTTTGCCCCAACGGTCAAAAACAATACAATTAAAATTGCGGATACCAGCTGGCTTAATTTTAAATGCAGAATTAGAATTGTCTCCATTAGGAGTAAATACATTAGGAGGATTTACATCGTCAGGCAAAATAACGTCAATTTTTATTGTTGCGGTATCAAAACATGATTCAGTAACATA
>JBAXQC010000095.1:0-8340 GCA_037131955.1 Bacteroidota bacterium | reverse complement strand
ACTATCAAAGCTCATTGTATTTTTTGGCTGTACCCTTTGCCTTATCTACTGGATATTTTTCGCCGTTTTTCTTTATTTTTTCAAGAACGATGTCTTTAACATCCAGTTTATACTTATCTGCCAATAAAAATGCAAATGCAAAAACATCTGCTAATTCTTCTTTTACTTTCTCCTGATTCGCTTCGTCTGCATTTTTCCAAAGGAATAATTCCAGCAACTCTCCTGCCTCTACATTGATGGCCAATGCTAGATCTTTGGGGTTATGGAATTGTTCCCAGTCGCGGGCGTTGCGGAATTCTATGAGGGCTTGGGTGATTTCGTGCATATGGTGGAATTGAAAGTGGTTTGAAGTTAGGAATTAATATTAAGGAATTATTGAAAAAATGGGGGAAATTGAGGTTGAAAATTAAATTTTAAAAAATGCATCCTTTTGATTTACACCCTGAGTTTTATAATGAATTTATATCAATAAAGGAAGAAGAAGAGTTTATAAATTTATATTAGCTATTCAACAATAGCTTTTAGAGAGATGTTTAAATTTTCTTTAGTAATTAGTAAGAGTATTGGAATTTAATAATTATTTTAATCTAAAATTTATACAGAAAAATCAAATTGATACACGCCTTCATTTATTAAGGAAACCGTAATATCAAATCTTCCATATTTTTCTAAATGATGTTTTCTTACTGGTTGTCCAAGTGGGACTCCGATACGCCTTCTAATATATTCTCCTAATTGTGCCTTAACCGGAAAAGAACTTATTTGTTTTGGGTATATAACATCATCAATTGGCTGAGAACCTTCCAACAAACCTTCCATTGTAATTCCGTCATCCCAAATAATTTCAATAGAATCGTTATGCCGTTGAAATCTTCCTCTATTATCGATTTTAAAAGGATTTAATTGCTTTGGAGGGAATATGTGAGGATAATTACGAATGTGTTCTACTCTAATTGCAATATATGCATCATTAAGGGTTGTATGATTTTTTGGATTTTGACCCCAATTTAATCCAGCTGCATTTTGAACTTCACCATCTTTACCTAAAAGAGATACTGAACAAAAATCTCCTCCAACAATGTAACTCTCTTTTGGAATACTTGCAAGATCAAGTTCTAAACAAGATATAGAGTTATTAAATATATGTGATATATAATCATTAAGAGGAGAAAATGTATCAAATGTTGTTTCTGCTAATACCTCTCTAAATGGAGTCGAGATACCATTTACCGAAAAATTTGCAGAACCAATTAATGCATGTACAATTTCTCCTTTACGTCTCCACACATAACATTTTGAATGGACTGGGATTTTGGAATAAAAAATATTTAAATTCTCTACCTTATTTTGAATTTCAATAAGTGAACTATGGAGGCTTGATTTGATGCCCTCAGCTCCATACATACCATATATGACCCTTGAGTTAAATGGAAGTTCTTCAAGTCTTTCAACTGGCTTAGGTCCTAGATAACCAGAAATAATTACTAATTCGTCTGATTGATGAATTTCATGTCTATGAAAAATTATTTCTTCTAAGTTATTAGTGTATAGCATACTAAAAATATTTTAGCAAAAAATCATTTAAAGCTAATGCAATTGCTTTAGCAAATTTTGGAGGAACTGCATTTCCTACCATTTTATATTGATCAGTTAAACTTCCCAAAAATTCAAAATCATCATCGAAAGATTGAAGCCTTGCAGCTTCTCTAACAGTAATAGTTCTTGCTTGTTTTGGGTCTGGATGAATATGTCTTAGTCCATCCTTATATAAATGTGCTGGAATTGTGTTGCTCGGTTTATTCCATTTAAGAACATGATACTTGTGAATGTTTGACCTTTTACCAGTTATTTCAAAGTATAACTCTTTGAGTGACTCTACAGTTGCAAATTTATTTTCTCCAGACTGTATATCTGTCGTTAGAAGTTCAAAGGTTTCTACATCTCTTTTACTATGCATTCTAGGCTCGTGATTTGCGATTTCACAAACATTATATGAATGAGAAAATTTTCTTTTACCAATTTTCACAGGTTCATTAAGTGGTAGCCATTTTGGCAAATCTTTAATTGCATCTTTAACCGTTGCAATATTTTTTGATTGATATTTAGGAAAGATGAAATTATAAAAATCAAGTAATGCAATTTTGGGATTTTCTTTAATTAGGTTTTTGCTAACTCCTAAGATAACCAATCTTTTTCTAGCTTGAGGAACACCAAACTTTGTGCAATCAATTAAAGCAAAAGATCTTAAATCGTTAGTTATTTCATACCCTCTCTTAGAAAAAGCTTCTGTTATTCTTTCTACAATTGAAACCCCTCCAGGTTTAGCACTCAACAAACCTGGCACGTTTTCAAAAACGAATGCTTTTGGTTTGAATTCGTCAACCACTTTTAAGTAGCTTTCAAAAAGAAAATTTCTGTAATCATCATTCATGCCATTTTCATCTCGAACTCTACCTGCAATTGAATATGCCTGACATGGCGGGCCTCCAATTACAACATCAATTCCTTTATGTTTCTCAACAATTGGTTTTAACCCTTTGCCAGTTCCGTAAATCGGATCATCACTCCAACCATTAATTAATTCCTCAGTCCTCTGAATGTCAAAATGAAACACAATTTCATTAGCATTTTTATAATTCCACTTCTTTTTTAACCTGCTTGAAAGCGTCTTACAAGGTTCTTTTTCCCATTCTACACATGCAAGAGTTTCGTATAAATGAGTTTGTTCAAACCCGTCAGATAAGCCACCGCAACCAGCAAACAGATCAATTATTTTTATTTTTTCATGCATGGCTATTTATTTAAGAAAGTTAATAATTGCTTGGCAACATGAAAACCTAAAAGCGGAGGAACTGCATTACCTACTTGTTTATTTTGCTGTGTTCTTGTGCCATGAAATACAAAACTGTCAGGAAATGATTGAAGCCTTGCATTCTCTCTAACTGTCGGAACACGATTATATTTATAATGAAAATGATTTCTATGCCCTGTATCAATAGTTTTAGAGGGCTTGTCACTATGATAACGTGTCCATGCCTCGTTAAATTTTCTACTGTCACCAACTCCTGCTGGCAAGTCTTTATGGTTTCCACCCTCAGGAACTTGTGAAATAACATTAATTACATGTTCTGTGTGTTTTGTAGCTACATGATTAAATAAAACTTTTGAGCCATTTCGCATTTTCTTCTGATAGACCGTTTTTGCAGGTTTATCATATTTGTCAAACTCTTCCCCAAATTCATTTACTCTTGCGGGTAAATCCGAAATTGCAATTGATGTTGTATTGTATTTATCTGGGGACAATACTTCTTTTGGAAATTCAAATTTTCCAAGTTTTGAATTTAAACCAACAAAAAATATACGCTTACGAATTTGAGGCACTTCATAATCTGGCGCAAACAACACTTTATAATTTGAAGTTAATTTCAATTTTTTAAACTCTTCTAAAATAGCATCTTTTGCATGACCATCATATAAAGTAGCAAGTCCAGGAACATTTTCAATAATTACTGCCTTAGGCTTTAATTTGTTCGCAAGTTTAAAAACAGAATAAAATAATTTATTTCGCTCGTCATCCTTTTGCCTAGCTCCTGTCAATGAAAAACCTTGACATGGTGGACCGGCAATAATAACGTCTATTTTATGTCCTTTGACTGCATTAATGATATCTTCTATAGCTTTATCTTGATGTAGGTCAGCAAGTAAAATTTTTGAATTAGAGTGATTGTTTTTGAATGTTTCAAGTGCTGCCTTATCATTGTCAACACCCAAAACAACATGAAAACCTGCTGATTCGAAGCCATATGAAAAACCTCCACAACCTGAAAATAAATCTATTACTTTTAATTTTTTCTGCATAATGTTTACTTCCTACTTTTTATTATATCTAACTCTTGCCTCTGCAACTTTTAAAACTTGCCCAGCACAATCTTCCTCTGAAATTTCATAATAAATTTTCTCACTTAAATATGGAATCATCAAAAAATTTTTCTCAACCTCAAAAAAATGTTCAAGAAGATGAATTTGTTCTTTTGTAGCTTTCCTCTCACTTCTTTCAATTTTACTATAATAAGAAGTGTCAATTTCGAGAAGTGCTGCAATTTTCCTAAGTGGTAATTGTCTACCCTCCCTCAATTGTCTAATAATGTTACCAGTAGTCTGAATATTATTGGACTTCATTTTTTGGATATTTACAGTCCAAAAATAACAATCCAAAACAAAACAACAATTATTTAGTGGTGATTGTTATTAACAAGTTTATTCAATTTCTAGCTTTTTAATGGCTGTTGGGCTTGGGGGAGAAAGGCCAAAATTAATTGTCCTTCAATTGGTGTCTTCATGTGCATGGTTTTGTAGTTCTTTTTATTTTTTGAAATATTGCATTTTGTTTGAGGTTTTCCTGTTTGTTTATTATTGTTTGTGTAGTCTTTAGTATTGTCCCTAACTTTTTTTGGCTTTCCGTTTTGGCGATTTTAAGAGCTCAAAAATGTCAAACCACACTCAACTTAAATATATGCACAATGCTCAAAGCTTGCAAATCTCCCAGCTTCACGCACAACCCATTTTAAGTGCAGTTTTACAACAATGTATTGTCTAACGATTCCCCTACTACAGTTCCATAAATGAATCCAATCCAATTGAGATACTTGGAATTAATTTTTTCAAAAAAAAAGTCTGGGTCTTTAAGGTCAGTATTATGAATATTTCGTTGCCCTCCAACTCCAAAGTGAAAATATCTATTTCTTGTATTTTTAAATAATCTAATCAATCTCTTATTTTCAATCGAAAGTGTATGTGTTGCTCTATTGGCAGTTATCCAATTCGTATTATTTGTCAATTTGTAGAACGCATCGTAACAGTTATTCGCAACTGCAATATCAGCATGAGAAAAATCGAAATCTGTAGTGTAAGACAAATACCCAGTTCCAAGGAAAATGTTTTCAATAAACTTCTCAAAAAAAGTTATTTCACTTGTTTTAACATCTGTGAAATAAGCACGAAACGCTTCAAACGAGCCTATGTAGTTTCCAAAGTGTGAAGAATGAATGAGAGGGAAACTATAAGAAACATATTCTAAAATCCGATATAAGTTAACAAATGCCGCCTGGTGGTTTTTTTCATTCGAATAGTAGAAATAAAAAGAGAGTTCTTGCAAGAGGTTGTGATAAAAGTTGATGTTGCGACCGTAATATTTTTTGGAAAATTTTACATAATCAACAAGACTAAATGGGTGTAAAAGTGTTTTTAATTGCTTTGTAGATTTTCGCCCAACGATATGAGAAGGAAAGGAAGAAAAATTGTTGATTAACTTTATAGTTTTGTTATTCTTTTTACAATAAATATCAATATTTGCTGTAAATATTCTCATAACAAGCACATCATAATTGGTGCTCGCTTTAATTTTAAATTCTGTTGGTAATGCAGAACGGTAATTCTTGGCAACGGCCTCTTTAAAATCGAATAGGTGCAAGCTCATGGTCTAAATTTGTTCGGCTAATAAAAGAGTTAATTCATCTGCATCCTTGTCAAGTAATTCGCTAATTTTAGAAATATAAAAAGAAGCTAGTCTTCTTCTTTCTCTGCTTAATTTTATTGTTGAAACATTGATATTTTTGAACGCTCTCTCGAAAGTGTCAATTGCAGTTTCAAGCTCTTTGTTAGTATAAGAATTAAATTGAACAAAGGAAGTCCTTAACCCAACGCAAAATCCAATTAGACTATTTCCATTTTTCAACCAATTGTATAGCTTATCTGATTCTGTCATTCTGTCTATTAGTGAAAGAATTTTGTTAAAATCAACTGACTCATTTGTTATTTTAGATTCGATTATTTTTCTTGCGACCAATTCATCAAGCTTATCTTCTATTATTTTCTTATTATCAAGATTTGTAGAATTACTTAAAAATGAAATATAGGAGTTCAAAATATCTGCTTTTTTGTAAGCCTTTTCAATTTTGCTAGTATTTTCTTTTTCTGTAAAAATCTTAAATGAATATGCAGAAAAATCATAAATACTTTCTGCAAGGATTTCAATCTGATGTCTTGCAGTCATTGGTTTTTGTCCATTGTTCAGGGTAACCATACGATACAATAGATTATCTCGTGAAGGACAAACAATAACATTGAGATAGAGGTAGCTTTTCTTGTTTAATGTGTTTCCTTCTTTTATTGCTACCCTCTTTAAGGTATTAAGTCTTTGGATACCATCTAAAACGAAGGCGTGTTCAATTTCTTTAGTAATTTGCTCCTGTAAAACCGAAATTGAGGGAATTTTGTTTAAGTCTGCAGGCTTTATAAAAGCTATTGTAATCGCGGGTGTTATACAACCTTCTTGTAAATCAATTTCCAGTCTTTTGTAAAACGTTTCATTTTGAAAACGTCTTTGTATGTCGAGTTTGTCAATTAAGCCTACGAGATGATCTAAAGCATATTGATATGTTATCCTACCAGTCAAAAAATAGGCTTCGATAACTTTGTCTTTGTCAACTGAATATATTTCCATAATTGAATTTTAAAACTGTACCTAACTTCTTAATATTCGATAGTTTCTTATAAATCAAGTTGCACAATTATTGATAAATTTATGAATTAGAATTTATTATTAATAATAATACTCTATATCTATTTCGACTATGAAACTCTAGATTAAAATTTTACTAAAATAAATCAATGAATAAAAGATTAATATAATTCAAAACTTTTCTCACTCACGTTTGAATACAAAGAGATGTCTCATTTGAGAGCATAAATTCACACAATAATAAAGATGTATTATAATTCATAGATTTTCTAAGTTAGTGAATAAATTCAACCATAGAATAAATTCTATTGAATAATTTATAACTAGCAGCTATAATTCTAAAAATAATTTCCGAATTAGCTCACCCACGCTTCGCTCGGGTTCGCTGAAGCCGGTTTTGAGGGGGAACTAAAAATATTATTGTCTAAGTTCCGTATCCTTAGCTATATAAGCTTCAAACATAGCTCCTTTTTCAAACTTTGCTCCTTTACCTGGTATTAATAATCCCAATGGTGTTAACACTACCGCTGTTGCAGCAACAATTGCACCAGAGCCTTTCAGATTTTTTGCACTCTGCCCAGTTAACTTCACAACCTGACCAGACTCTAAATACAAGTATTCAATATTAAATGCCAACTTACCCTTTCTACCCAAAACCCCACTTGACCTGGCTTCAGAAACAGTTCCCAAAATTTTTGCTCCTTGAGATACTACTACCTGATCTGCAACTACTATAGGCTGAGCCAATGTAAATTCCACTTGGTCACCCACTTTCATACTACCTCCTCTAATCTCATTCTTTAATGCTGCCTTAATTAAAGTACCTTCTTCTAAGATAACTTTTTTCTCGGTAGATTTAGAATTTTGAGATTTTGGATTAGTACTTTCGGTTTGAGAGAATGCACTATTAACAATTAGTAACAAACAAAAAAGAAATGTTGATTTCATAAAAAAATTATAAGGATTAAATAATAGAATACCGTTTTAACAAGAGCTTGTTAGTAAATATGGTGTATTCTAATTCGGGGAATACTAAGTTACGATTTTTTAAGGACAATATATTTTATAAATAATTTCCGGATTAGCTCCCCTCGCTCCGCTCGGGTTCGCTGATGCCGGTTTCGAGGGGGAGCTTAAAGCAAAAAACCTTGCGGTTCCCGCAACGTTTTTTATTGGGTTCACTTAGCTGAGCAAGCTCAGCACGTTCCCCCAATAAAAAACCTCCGATATACATCGGAGGTTTTTTGCTTTAGTGGAGCCGACCGGATTCGAACCGGTGTCCAAACATCGCCACCATTAGCTTTCTACATGCTTATTTCATTATTAATTGTAGGCGATGAGCAGGAAATGAACAAACCAACCTACCGCTTAGCTGGATAATCTTAAGCAACAGTCACAGCCTTCTGTTACAGCATCTCCTTTTGTTTTGAGTCGGCGGCGGCACATGGAAAGAAGCGAACCTGTGCGGCGGCCCAAATGGTTACTTAATCACTGATTAAGCAGCCATGGCATACTGAGTATTGCCAGTTGAGTTTTGAATATTCAGATTAAAGTGCTAATTATCCAACGCACTGCATGCTTACACCAACCGTAACCTATGCTGTCAAAACCAACACGGCCCCTATTACAAATTATGAATTAAGAATTATGAATTAAGAGATACTTTAAGTAGAGAAAGCTGCGTGAGCAGTAATTCTATTTAAATAACCTCCAGAAATCCAATCCTAATGCATACACCATTAATCCCAACAACAATACCATACCAACCATCTGTGCGTATTCCATAAACTTATCACCTGGCTTGCGGCCGGTGATCATTT
>JBAXQC010000094.1:0-8354 GCA_037131955.1 Bacteroidota bacterium | reverse complement strand
TTGTACAAAGAAGAAGAGAAAATTATCAATCATTATATATACGTTTGAAGCAATTCGAAGAGCATTTCATATTACACGAACCAACTCCTGGTACAGAACCAAGCTGGTTTGGCTTCATTGTAACGATAAGAAAAGGCAGTTCTTTAGATAGAACTAAGTTAACTCAGTATTTAGAAGATCAAAAGATAGGAACAAGATTATTTTTTGGTGGAAATATAACCAAGCAACCGGCATATAGTAATGTAGATTTTCGAGTACATGGTAATTTAGACAATACTGATTTTATCATGAATAATTCTTTTTGGTTAGGTGTTTGGCCAGGATTAGTAGAAGATCACTATGACTATATCGCCCACACAATTGCTACTTTTATAAAAATCAATACTAAATAAATAACAATGCGATTTTTAATTACAGGTGGTTGTGGATTTTTAGGAAGTAATTTAGCTTCCGAAGTACTTAAACGTGGACATGAATTATTTGTTTTAGATAATCTTTTTAGACATGGTTCAGCTTTAAACTTAGAATGGCTTCGAACGCTAGGAGAGTTTGTACATTTTCATGCTGATATTCGATCTTATAACGATGTTGAAATTGCAGTAAGGGAATCTAAGCCAGATGTGGTTTTTCATTTGGCTGGACAAGTTGCTATGACTACTTCTTTGATAAATCCACGACTAGATTTTGAGATCAATGTATTGGGAGGTCATAATTTACTAGAGTCAGTAAGAAAATATGCTCCTAATGCAATTGTAACATACTCTTCTACAAATAAGGTATATGGAGATATGGAATCCATTATATATGAAGAGACGCCTTCTAGATATATTGCAAAAGGTTATGAGCAAGGTTTTGATGAATCTGTTCCTTTGCATTTTGAATCACCATATGGTTGCTCGAAAGGTGCAACTGATCAATATATGTTAGATTATGCGAGAATGTTTGGATTACAAACAGTTGTATTTAGGCATTCTTCCATTTTTGGAGGCAGACAATTTTCTACTGTAGATCAAGGATGGGTTGGATGGTTTTGTAAACAAGCAGTTGATATAAAAAACGGGAAGCTTAATGGGCCATTTACAATATCAGGAAATGGAAAGCAAGTAAGAGATATATTATTTGCTCCTGATTTAATTAGCTGTTATTTTTCTGCTATTGAAAATATACAAAAAACGAAAGGGCAGGTTTATAATATTGGAGGAGGGGTTGAAAATAGCTTTTCCTTAATAGAATTATTTAAATATTTGGAAGAAAAGTTAAATATTGGAATGATTTATGAAAAGTTACCTCCGAGGAATAGCGATCAAAAAATTTTTATAGCAGACTATAAGAAAGCTAGAAATCAATTTGGATGGGCACCTAGAATTGACAAAAATCAGGCAATTGACGAGATGATTAATTGGGTAGAACAATCACTCGATAAATAATTTATGCATATTACTGTTTTGATACCAACTTATAATCGGGCTTTTTTTTTGGAAAAAGCAATAAAAAGTGTTTTAAATCAAAGCCATCAAAAATTTACAATTTTAATATCCGATAATGCTTCTACTGATGAAACCAAATCAGTAGTGAATAAATTTAATGACACAAGAATTATTTATCATTGTCATGATACGAATGTTGGAATGCAAAAAAATTGGGAATTCTGTTTAAAAAATATCAATACTGAGTATTTTGCTTTTCTTGAGGATGACAATTATTATCATGAAAATCATTTGCAAACAGCACTTCAATTTTTGGAAAATACAGACATAGGTTTCTACTTTTGTAATAGTATATTTAAAGATTCATATTACGTAAACAAAATTAAAGATTTAACTTATAGAAAAAAATCAGAGATTGATCTTGCTGAACTTTTATTAGATATTAATATACCAGCTAGTGGTGTAGTAGGAAGAAAATCCTATATACAATATATAGATTTTGATAAAGCAAAGCAGCTTTGGTGTATGGATAGATTTTATTGGCGTTCTATTATTTTAAATAGCGGATATATTTTTAATCCTGCCCCCAATATTGTTTATGTTATTCATGATGATAATATAACCCATACACTCCTTAAAAATAAAAAAGCAATTGCTAAAGCCTCATTGCAAAATAGGTTTGTAGATGCTTTTACTGTTTATTCTGCAATACAAATTAGTGAAATCCATATAGAACAATTTTTAAGTAAAATCCAAAAAATAGAACCCAAAGATTACAAACATATTTTAGCTTGTTTTTTTACACCTGATAAAATACAAAGCTTAGAATATATTGGCAATAAGCTAATCGATTATTCTTTTCCATCTATTAAATTTTATCAACCTGTAGCTAGTATTAAGCGATTAATTCAAATTTTTATAATAAAAAATACTAATTGGCTTAATAGTCTAATTGCAAAGGAAAATATACCTTCATTATTAATCAAAAGGGAATAATGCGATTGCTATTTATTTGCACTGAATTTCCCCCAAATCACAACGCAATAGGTGAGTATGTTAATCATTTAAGTTATCAATTATTGGAAATGGGAAATGAGATTCACATCTTAACTGGTTATAATTGCTTTGATAATCATTCGGCTGAACACATTATATATCACAATAGTTTAGATGAATTATCGCCTATAATTAATAAAATTAATGTATATGCAATTGTTAAAAGTTGGGATAATACCCTTAAATCTTATTTCACTCAGATTATGCAACTACTAAAACCAAATTTAATTTGCTTACAATATGAACCTTATTCATTTCATTCAAAAGGGATTCCCTTTTATTTATTAAAAGTTTTCAATAAATCAGTAGCTGCTCCGCTTATAGTTACTTTTCATGAAGTATATGCTCGAAATTATCTTTCTGGCAATCCATTAAATTATTTAATAGCAATTTTCCAAGTTACAATTGCGCAAAAGTTGGCTAAACGATCAATTGTATCTTTTACAGCATTGGATTTATATATGAATGCAATAAAAAGCAATAAGAAAATATGTAAATTATTTATTGGCTCTAATATTCCGATAAGCCAGACAGTGGATAAAATAGAGTATTCGGATCTAAATATTAAAAAAAATACCATTATATGTTTTGGAAATAAAGACTATATCCCTATTCTTTTAGCTGTGGAGCATTTGACAAAAAAAATGTCAATTAGTGTAAGTTTAGCAATTGTAGGAAATATTTCAGAAAAAAATAGAAATTATATTAATAATGAAATTAATCGTTTAGAATTAAATGATTGTGTTGATGTTTTTGGATATTGTAATGATTTGGAAGTTGAAAATATTTTTAAAGAGTGTAATTTCTTTATTGATACCAATTACCTTGATTCAAAAAAAAGAGGCGGCACAACTTTAAAAAGTGGATCTCTTGCTACTGCGTATAAGTATAATAAACTTGTTCTAGGATTTCAAGGGGATATGACTGATGAACTATTAGTTCATGCTAAAAATATTTGGTTTTGTGAAAATTCATCACCAATGTCAATTGCTACTGCTGTTGAATATTTATTGAAAAATGATCATGTTAGTAAACAAATTAAGCAGAATGCAATTCAATTTTACGAGCAACATTTGAATTGGGAAGTAATTTCAAAAAAATATTTTTCAAATATTTTAAAGCATCTTGAAAATTAAAAACAAAGTAAAAATTTTAATCTATACTCCATTATTTTATCCATCAGTTGGAGGCCTGGAAATATTAATAGAACAATTAGCAAATAATTTTTTTAAAAAGGGCAATGAAGTTATTTTAATTACAAAAGTTCAAAAATCAATAGAGAAAAAATTTAACTTTAAAGTATTTTATAGCCCTAGTATATTTAAATTAGTTAAGTTGTATTTATGGGCGGATGTTTTTTTTATGCCCAATATCTCATTAAAGTGTTGTTGGTTATTCTTTATTAACCCTTTTAAAAAATGGGTCATTTCACATAATTCCAGATATTATGATCCTGAAATTAAAAATTATTTACAGAGCACCATAAAACAGTTATTTCTTTTAAAAGCAAAAAATATATCAGTTAGTAAAGATATTGCAAAATCATTATGGGTAAAATCAACGGTTATTTATAATTGCTATAATGATTCTATCTTTTATAACCAAAATCTTAATCGAGAATTTACATTTTTATTTGTTGGTAGGTTGGTTTCTTCAAAAGGATGTATTGAGTTAATTAATTCCTTTAAAAAATTGCTTTTTATTGATAAGACAATAACTTTAGCTATTGTAGGTACTGGGCCAGAAGAAGTATTGATTTTAAATGAAATCAATAAGCTTGAATTAAATAATTCAATTTCATTTTTTGGAAAATTATCTCAAGATGAAGTTGCAAAAATTATGAATAAAAGCAAATGCTTAGTAGTTCCCTCAATTGGTTCTGAGGCTTTTGGGATTGTTGTGTTAGAAGGTTTTGCCTGTGGGTGTAATGTTGTTACTTCTGATTCTACTGGTCTTAGAGAAGCAAATGCAGGATTTGGAAGTATTTATTCAATAAACAGTAAAAACGGATTAGATGATGCACTTTTTGAATATTTGCATTCAAATTTATGTAGTGATAACAACTTAAGTAAACTTAATAATTATCTTTCTTTACATACTGTAGATAAAGTGGCAGAATCTTATTTAAAAATCATTTATTTTGAATAAAAAGCTTACTGCACTTAATAGTCGATACTTATTAATTATTTTTCTATTTACTGTTTTTAGTGGTGCTATACGTAAATGGTTTTTAACTGATGCTGTTTCAAAAAACATAATTTTTGCACTTCAATTATTAGTGCCTTATATTTATTTTATTAATAACTCATTTCAAATACGTGAAGTTTTTACCAAATCATATTTATCAATTTATTTGTTAGTCTTAGTTCTACTTGCAATTAATCCACTTAATGAAACAATATTTCATGGATTAATTGGAATCTTAATTCATTTTAGTTTTTGGTTTTTATTATTTTATTATACCAGTAACAGGAATAACTTTAATCTTTCAGATATTAATAAAATTATTTTATTGGTAATCATTTTTCAACTTGCTATTGCAACACTTCAATACCAACTTCCTGCAGATAATATATTAAATTCATATGCTGATATCGAAAAAGTTGGAGGGTCGATTGCCGTTGTAGGAAATTCAGTGCGGGTAACAGGTTCTTTTTCATATATAAGTGGCTATACTTCTTTTCTAATTTTCTTTAATTATTTTATATGGACAATTATAAAATATAAGTATAAACCTTATATTATAGTTGCTTTTGTTCTTTTTGGATTTTATGCTAATCTTATCTCGGGTTCAAGGGGGGCGACTTACGGGTATGGAATATTTTTAATTATGTTAATTTATTTTGAAAAATCATTTTTTAATATTCGTAACTTTGGCAGATTGATTCTCCCTTTAATAATCTTATTATTAGTAATTACGCTTATTAATATTGATGAATATTTATCAGCGTTTAACATGGCTCTTAATAATTTTGAACTCAGAAGTGCTCAAGGCTTAGAAAGCGGTGAAACACAATTTAGAATCATTTGGGATTTATTAAACATAATAAATTTTCAAGGTAATTATCCAATTTTTGGAGTTGGATTGGGATCAAGCTATCAAGGTGCAATTGCAATTTTTGGTATTTCTAAATATGTTACTGACTTTGGATATGTAGAAGGTGAGTTGATTAGAATAGTTCTTGAGGGTGGATTTACACTTCTCATATGCAGAATTGGATTAACAATTCTATTATTAAAGCAATTAAACTTTCCTGGGTTATTTAAAATCGTACTTTTCATACAAATAGCATATCAATATCAAATTATTTTTAATGTTTATAATACAATCTTCTTTGCACTTGGATTAATTCTTTTAGATTCAGTTTCAACTCAAATGAAAGAGGGGCTTTTAAAAATAAATAATTAGCTTTTGAATAAAGTACTTCTCATACATCCGGGCACTCAATATTCTCATCAATTAGCCAAACAGCTTTTTCGTAAAAATCTTTTAAAAATATTTATCACTGGGTTCGTTTGTTCTGAAAAACACATTTTTTCAAAACTGCTTAAAAGTTTAATTCCTAGTATTTATAGAAAAATTTCTAATAGAATTATTGAGCATATCCCTCAAAATAAGATACTTGTTTTTCCTGGACATGAATTAAACAGTTTAAAAAATTTAAACCGTTCAGGTTTTTCAGAGTCAAGTTATTTTTCTAGAAACCAATATTTCCAAAACCTCATAAAGGATTCTTTACTTAAGGAGTCATCTGTAGTAATTGGTTTTGATACTTCCTCTTGGATATTGATTACTAAATGTAAAAAGCTTAATATCCCTTATATTCTAGATGTCTCAATTGCGCATAGCGTTAAAAAAAATATTGTTTATACCAAAATTTTCGATGAATATCCTAGTTGGAATCAAACTTTAGAAACAAAGTCAAAGGATTTCTTAGACTTTGAGCAATACGAGTTAAATAATGCTACACATATTGTTGTAGCTAGTAGCTTTACTAGAAATTCTTTAATTGACAATGGAATTATTGCTGATAAAATCAGTATTAACGCCTATGGTGTAGACCTTTTTCAATTTCCTTTAAAAGATTCATTTTCACTTTTTGAAAAAGTTAGATTTATTTTTTTAGGTATTGTAGATGCTCGAAAAGGAATTCCGATATTATTAGATATATTTAAGCAAGTAGATAACTCCAAAGCCAATTTATCAATTGTTGGATCAATTAATGATAAAATTGAATCTATCATTAATGAAAATTATGAATTAAGTAATATTGAAATAATTGGAAAACTACCTCATAATGAATTGCCTAGTTTACTTCGTAAGCATGATGTATTTATTTTTCCCTCTTACTTTGAAGGTTTTGGTCTGGTAATTCTAGAAGCGATGGCTTCTGGACTACCTGTTATCACAACAACTGCCACTGCTGGCCCAGATATTATTGAAAATGGTGTAGAAGGTTTTATAATTGAACCAGGAGATAAGGAAGGTTTAAGGATTGCTATCAACTTTTTTATTGATAACCCGTCTCAAATAGAAATTATGGGCAGGGCTGCAAGAAAAAAAGCCGAACAATACAGTTGGGATGCATATGGTGATCGATGGGAAAAAATTATTCATGATGTTATAGAAAATACGAATGTCTAGATCATTAGTTTTTCTTAATTCTCATCCAATACAGTATTTTACTCCTCTATATACAAAGATTAGTACAAGTACTTCAATTGATTTGGAAGTACTCTTTTGTTCTGATGAAACTGTAAAAGGCGCTATTGATCAGGAATTTGGAATAAAGGTAAAATGGGACATCCCCATTCTTGAAGGCTATAACTATACATTTCTTCATAACCACGCTCGTAGACCTTCGATATCTATTGGCTTTTGGGGATTATTAAACTTTGGCATTTTTAATTATCTAAGAAAAAAGCCAAAGTCAGTTATCATTATTCATGGATGGGGTTATGCTACTCATATATTAACATTACTTCTTGCTAGAGCTTTTGGTCATACTGTTTGTCTACGTGCTGAAACCCCTTGGAATCAAGAACTGTTAAAAAGTAAGGCTAAAACAAAAATCAAGCATTTACTACTTAAATTAATATTTTCAAGGATTGATTATTTTCTTTTCATTGGGAAGCAGAATAGGCGATTTTATGAAAAATTAGGTGTTATTCCTTCAAAACTTTTATTTGCCCCTTACTGCGTCAATAATGATTTTTTTAATTCATACTCGAGTAATACAAATAACAATTTAAAAATTGATTTGGGTATTTCTAAAAATTCAAAAATTGTACTTTCTTCTGGAAAATATATAGCCAAAAAAAGACCCCTTGACCTTATTCAAGCTTTTAATTCAATTAAAACTAATAATGATGCTATTTTAATAATGGTAGGTGATGGCGAACTTAAATCAGAAATGGAGTCATTGATAAATTCCTATAAACTGAATGACCGAGTTATACTAACGGGATTTATTAATCAATCAAAAATCCCTGCTTATTATGCTATTGCAAATGTTTTTGTTATGTGTTCTGAAATTGGAGAAACTTGGGGATTATCGGTAAATGAGGCAATGAATTTTGGAGTTCCAGTAGTTGTTTCTGATATTACTGGATGCGCTGATGACCTAGTATTTGATGGAATAAATGGATTCAAATTTAAAACAGGTGATATTGCAGCCTTAGAAAATTCAATTCAAAATTGTTTAAATTTTTCAGAATTACAATTAAAAGAATGTTCAAAAAAGAATTCAGAATTATTAAGTATTTATGATTATTCAACTGTTATTCAAACATTGCAACAACTAATTTGAAGCTCTCATGTGTAGAATCGCAGGAATAGTTAATACTTCATCAACTACATTGAAAGAGCAA
>JBAXQC010000093.1:0-8445 GCA_037131955.1 Bacteroidota bacterium | reverse complement strand
CAGCATTTTCTCCAGATGTAATTGGTTGTGTTGCAACAGGAAAAACAGTTGAGCAAGTTGTTAAAAATATGCGTGAAGCTTTGCTGCTTCATTTGGATAGTTTAATTGCTCAGCATGAAGAAATTCCTATTTCTAAAGGGTTACCTTTTCATATGGAAGAAGGGGTTTTTAACAATGACTCAATTGCTGAAGAATTTTATGTTACTCAACTTGAGGTTCCAATTATAATTTTGAGTTGATTTTAAATTTTTATTTGGGCCCACTTACTTAATCTTTTAACTTTTAAACCTTAATCAATCAGTTTGTTTGGGTTTTTATTATTTGCTATAGCAAAGATGGTATTAATTTCTTCATCAGTATAATTTAAAACATATTTCATATAGTATCTCTCTTCCTTTTTTGTAAGGGATTTTCCTTTTTCAAGCTTTTTGATTAGTTCTTCTTTATTATAACTATTCTCGTCCATTGAATGAAGTTAAAAAAAGTAGTGATTTTAATTTATGAACTTTTATTCTTTTTAATATCAAAAGAATTAGAGTATGCTTTTGATATTATTTAACTGGTTAATATTTAAATTAAATTGACTTTCTCGGAAAAGATGTAACTTTAATGAAGACTCAGATAGAACCTTCGGCATGTAGACCGAAGCGCAATCGCTGAGTCTATTCTTTTTTTTAAAAGTAAATGCATAAAAAAGGATTCAGCGACCACTACACTGATATGCAATCAGTAAGCTCCTCCGAATCCACACTAAAATAGGCAGCCTGAAGGCTGTTTGGGTTGCAAAGGCCCTCAAGCCTCTGCTGTGTAGCACAAATATATAACTTAACTTTATTGTCAACTTTTCCAACTTATTGTGATTTGCTTTTAAATTGTGAATTGCATTTGGGTATAGTGACTTAAATTGAAATATATAGATCTTAATCGTTCAAACGAAAATGCTTAAATTTGGAATATGAAAGTTGAGACAAATACAATTGAATCACTTGTTAAAGGTGGTTTTTTAGGAGCTGCTTTCGGTGCTTTATTATCTAAAGATAAGGAAGAAGGAGCCTTAATTGGGGCTTTATTGGGTGCTGCATTTTATTCTACACTAAAAGCCAATGAAGAAGCACAAAAAACTGATCAGCCAGTGTTGGTTGCTGAAGAAGGAAAGCTTTATCGGATTTTACCAGGAGGGAAGAAAGAATTTGTGAAAGATTTGCCAAAAGGTACTCAACAAAAACAGGAACGTTTCAAATTAACATAAAATGGCTGTTAAAAGAATGAGGGTTTTTGCAGGACCTAATGGTTCAGGTAAAACAACCATTTTTAAAGGCATTCTTGAAGAAGAAAAAATACAATTGGGTATATATGTAAATGCGGATGATTTAGAAAAAGAACTTAATCTGAAAAATTCAATTAATTTTTCAGATTTTAATTTATCTATTACCGAAGAACAGCTTACAGTATTTTTTAAAGAAAGTAGCTTTTCTCCAATCAAAAGACAAGAACCTGATTTATGGAAAAAGTTGACTATTACAGATAATTGTTTCATCTGCAAAGCAAAAATCGATTCTTATCTTGCTGCGGACTTAGCTGAATTTATTAGGCAACAGCTTTTATTAGCAGGTAATTCATTTACATATGAAACGGTAATGAGTTATCCTGGAAAAATTGATTTTCTTCAACAAGCAATTCAAAAAGGATATAAAGTTTATCTATATTATATTGCTACTGTTGATCCTGAAATTAATATTAATCGAGTAAATGTGAGAGTAGCACAGGATGGCCATATGGTTTCACCTGAAATAATTAGAAAGCGATATTATAAAAGCCTAGAGAATCTTAAAAATGCCGTTATGAAAACTAATAGAGCTTATATTTTTGATAATTCTCAAGTACAAGCAAAATTGATTGCTGAAATTACTGAAGGAAGTGTTGTGTATTTGAATGATGTAAATGATGTACCAATATGGGTCGACGATTATTTGTTGCAAAAAAATAAGGAGGTAACATAGTTATCTCCTCTAGCACGGTGGCTCTTTCGAGCCTCCGTAAGATGAAGGTACAAATTTTCTTACATTTTAATCTGTTTATTTTTTTTGTTTGCATTCAAATCCCGAATTGCATTCGGGTATAGTAACTTAGTTCTTTCACACCTCTGCTCCTGTATTTCCATAAGCACCAATTGTTGTGATTTGCTTTCAAATCCCGAATTGCATTCGGGTATAGTAACTTAGTTCTTTCACACCTTTCCTGATATATTTTCGTGCAAAACCTGAGTTGTGATTTGCTTTCAAATTGTTATAGTAACTTAGTTCTTTCACACCTTCTCAAACTATCTGTATCAAATCGAGCTTGTTGTGATTTGCTTTCAAATTGTTATAGTAACTTAGTTCTTTCACACCGTTGGCAGTGGCTCCAGTGCACATTAATTAGTTGTGATTTGCTTTCAAATTGTTATAGTAACTTAGTTCTTTCACACCGTTTAAGTATCCATAGCCTAATTGATTTACGTTGTGATTTGCTTTCAAATTGTTATAGTAACTTAGTTCTTTCACACCAGCTGCCACTTCTACAGTGATATTGGACAAGTTGTGATTTGCTTTCAAATTGTTATAGTAACTTAGTTCTTTCACACCGCGATTGGCTAAAACCTATATGGGGCTTGTGTTTTGGGCTAAAAATAGGATTGAAAAAAGCACTTTAACTTGATTTTTTTCAATCCTATTGAGTTACTTAAAACATTTCTAATTGTTGAACGGGGCTTTGGGTATTTGTAGGCTCTTTTCCATAAAATAACTCAACCATTCCAAACTGTTTGTCCGTAAACTGAAAAATTCCTACATGACCTTTTGCTGGTAAGAAGCTTTTGACCCTTTTTATATGAACATCTGCATTTTCCCTACTAGGGCAATGGCGCATATAAATGCTGAATTGAAACATCTGAAAGCCATCAGTTATTAATTTCTTGCGAAATCCTGATGCCGCTTTGCGTTCTTTTTTGGTTTCTGTTGGCAGATCAAATAATACGAGTACCCACATAATCCTATAGGCATTTAAACGGGTATGGTAATTCCCTTTCATTTTAAAATGAATACAGGGTAATCTATTTTTCTTGCTTTTCCTTCAAAACATTTACTTAAACTTCCAGTGGTTTTTTGAACTGCCACCATTAAAGGGCTTTTCTCTCCTTTTATGAATACATCAATTGTTGGAATAGTTAACAATGTTTTCTTCATCGATGGCCCCAGCTCTAGATAATTTCCTTTCATTTTAACCATATCCAATACTATCCTGTCTACAAAAGGTCGGTATGGTTCCATAATATCATCTGCCAGACAATAAGCATTGTATTGATTCTTATGGAATATGCCTAGTGTGGGCAAAAGACCGCTTGCTACCAAGTTTCTGGCAACAATTGCTCTAAGTATGGCATACCCATAGTTTAATATGTTATTAGGGGGATCTCCAAAGCGTTCTCTTTTGAATGACGTGGTAATACCATCATCGTTAGATAGTGACGTGTGCCTAAATATATTTTTCCAATAATAAGCCGCTGCCATGGCTTCATGGTTTTCAGAGTCACCACTTTTAACTTCCATACTCCAATTAAGCATATTCTTAATTGGAACATTTTGCCAATCTAATAAAGTTGCCTGATTGGATATTTTAGCACTAACTGTTTGTTGCCAAAGTTGTTTTTTTAATGGAATTGATGCTTCAATTTGTGCAGCAAATTTGGCTGTTTGTAGTGTATTACCATCTAAATTTAATAACAATCCAGTAGGGTGGTGGCTATTGTCGCAGGTGATGAAAGCAATGTTATTGGCTAATAGTTTAGCCATTAAAGCTTGGGTAATAGTTATTTGTTGATGATCTAATATTAACACTCCAATATCTTCAATTGGCACTTGCTTAGTTTCGCCAGTTTCAGGGCTTTCAAAAACCAATTGTTCGTTTATGGTTTTTAAATAAGCAGGGTTGCCAAAATATAGGGTACGTTTGATCAATTTATTTCCATTTTATTGTGCCATCCATTGAAACATGAAAATCATATGTTTCAACTAAGAAATCATATTTCGAATAAGAAAAACGAAGCGATGGTTTAGGGTTTGCAAAATCAACTTCAGATTCGGAATATGCTTCTTCTATTTTATTCCTTGCTTCTAAATGATATTTAAAGTTTAGTCGCCCATCTTTTTCAAAATTAGTATAAACGTAAAGACGTTTAAGTAATTCTGTTTTTGGCAAATCTCGAATTATTTCTTCAGCTTCTTTTTTAAAGATGATTTTCATTCCTGTTTCCAAAATGTAAGATAATGGTAATTGCGTTTCCTTTTTGGCTTTCATTATTGTTACAGATGATTCAAACAAATCCGAAGGTTTTTGTACCGATATAATACTTAATGCTTGAGCTGTATCAAATAGGTTTTTGAAATCAAAATCTTTTTTTCCTTCCCCTTTGTAAATGGCAAAATAACTGTTAGTTGCATTTCCTGCGTAATAATGCTGTTTGTATTCCGATTTAGAAAGGTTAGTTTGCCTTTTGATTTTCAATGGCTCAGAAACACTTGCCCAGACCCTAATATGCCTTATTTTATTTCCATGTGGTTTGCCATTTTTATCTAGCATGTATATTCCTCTCTCAAATGCTTCTTTTAATCCCCCTGCGTCTTTTACTTGTTTTTCAATTTGTTGTTTTAGTCCTACATCAACTATTTGTTTTAAAATGTCATCAATTGTTTTGAAGCCAGGTGTATTTGTATCTTTTTTATATTGAAATGGAATCCTTATAACATATCGTAATTTTTCTTCTAAAACCATTTCCCCCTTTTGATCTTTTATGATAAAACCTTTCTCATTTCGTTTTGCAGGCTTGATTGCGCCATAAAATGTTTCTTGGTGTAATTGTCCACGGATGCAATCTCCAGTTGCCCAAAGAGGTTTATTTGTACCTGGAATGAATTGTTCTTTGCCACGTTTTCTTAATTTTCTTTTTGCAAGAGTAAGGCTTTGGTTGTTGGTTATATTGTTTATTAAAACACTGTCATCAATACACCAAACAAATTCTCTTTTAAAACCTTTGTAAGGTTCGGTTGTAAAATTTTCTCTTCGCTCTTTATATTCGTAATATGTTTTTAAAATTTCATCCCTCTTTGCAGCCACAGGAATTAAAGTAAGTACTGCTGCATCTTTAGCATGGTGAGAATGTTTGCTTCTGTCTTTTTTCTCATCTGGTATTTGTAGTTTATATATTTTCCTAAATTCTGATGTTATGCTTCCTTTTTGTACATCTACTTTTTCAAAATAAGTTTTTAAGTAATGAAATGCATATTTTGAGATTAACTGCGTATCTACTTTCTGGCTGTTTTTAAATCCGGAGGTAACTTCCTTTATAGTAAATCTGTCTACTTTATTTCTCCAATAGTCGAGTTCCATTTGCCATAAATGGCGTTGACGAATTGCTTCATCTTTCCATGATTTATCAGCCGCTTTATTTGCCTTTGTTTTCCAGAAATCAATTTGCTGGTTTATTCTTTCAACTTTTTCCTGCCATTTTTTGATTCGCTCCAATATTTCCTTATGGTTGGATAATTGAAAAGGAATTTTGTTCTTTTTTATATTCCTGTTGAAATCAGCATAACAAACAGTTTGATTTGCAAGTGAATTGTCAAATGAAATACTTCTTGGTATGGTATGTTCAAAGTCAATTACGTTATCATTAAATAAGTCAGCTATGCTAATGATTTTCCCGGTATAAATACATTGGCAATTCTGTTCGAGCCAAAGCCTGTATTTATCTACTATTGATTTTTGTGCTACAATTTTTTTATAAGAATCTTTTTTAGCGTCTGACCACCTAACACCTTTTATTTCTTTTTTAATATCGGCAATAGGCGGTATTGCTTCTTCGCTGTTTTGCTCATACCACAGCCTCATTTTGTCAATATCACTAATGCTTTGGCTACTAGCAGAAACTCCTTTTTGTTTTACCAATTCTTCTATTGCTTCTGAAAACTCTGCATTTTCTAATTCTCGCTGTTTTTGCCATGCTTCAATTGCCCAGCGTTTATTTGCATCATTTAATTCTCTTGCTATTTCAACAACAATTCTAGTATCACTGTCAATCTGTTGGGTTTCTATCATGTAGTTCATCAACTTTCGTAATTCATGTAGAGTTCGCATTGCCATTGGATTTTTAAAAGAGCCTGTTTTAGGGCTGCTTAATTTTGCATTTCCATTTTCATCAAGTTTGACAGGTGGGTAAATATTTATTTCTGATGGGTGATAAACTTTTTCTAATTGTTTATCTGTCAGCTCAAAATGTAGCAGTAAAAATTCTTTTAGCGTATCAATTAGTTTAGGTAAAAGATAGTACCCAGAGTCTGCTTTATAATAAATTTGATTGCCAGATTTTATTATTGCATATCGTTCGCCACTAATATCTTTTCTTTCAAACCCAGTACTTTTAAAATATGCCTGGTAGCAATCTTTTACTACAACTTTAATTTCTTCTTGCTCCTTTAATTCCTTTTCATTCCATTTTGTTGTACCAAAAGCATCTTCAATTGCTGCTTGAATATCTTTTATATCTTCTTCATCTATTTGATAACTGTTGTCTTTATAGCCAAACTTTTGTTCAAGGTTTTTATGTTGGGAGATTAAGTTATTTACAATATTTAAATTTGTTTTTTGTCTTTTGTTTTCATTAATAATTCCGCCAATATGTTCTACAAAAATAGTTTCATTCTTATCCCATAATTCTTTCCCAATTACTTCAGGTAAATTGGCTATCATTACCGCTTCTGTGTATATTAAACCTTTCTTTAAAAATTTATTTATTTTGTTTATGGCATTAAGGCTAAGCATTCCGTAACCTACAGGTAAGGTATTCCATGTTATAATGAACTGCTTTATATTTTCAGATGAGAGTTTAAGTTTTTGTTCCGCAAATTCTGCAACAAACTCCTGGTCTTCATAAGAGAAAAGTACATGCCATATATCATCAAGATCGTAATAATCTTTACCAATTTTATCCGATGGAGCCTTAGCAATCCTAAGGTTTTGGTAATCATCTCCAAAAATATCTTTTAGCCTTGCAGAAACAGGGCAACCAGTTACTGTAGTTTTTGAAGTGTAGTTTAACTTCCACCTATGCCCTTTCTTTGTTATAAAATCTGCTATTTCTGAAAAAGGAAAATATGCTTTAGACTTCCTGAAAAACTTATCATTTAAGATAGATTGTTTTAATTCAATCGGCAAAGGCCTCCAATAATCTGTTTCATTTACAACATCTTTATACTTGATATTATTTATAAACGACCATGCCCTGAATAATTCAAAAGCTGGATGACTTATCGGGGCTCTGTATTTCCCTGGTTCAAGCGTACACTTGCCAATTAATCCTTTTTGCGAACGCAAAGGGCGTTTATAAAATATCCAACCATTATTTTTATTCTTCTCGGATTCTACAAGATTGATAAAAAGGGAATGGCCTAATCCCAATCCCTGAAATTCGAAGATGTACCTTATTTCATCTTTATAGTTTTCCCTTATTGCATACTGTGCAATACTTTCACGAATTCGGATGCTATCTTTTTCCAACAATGCATATAACCATCCAATAGTTTTTGCATCAGGGTATTTTTGCTGATATTCAACGATGACTTTGTTTTTCTTTTTTTCTGAATATTGTATATCCACCATTTCATCATTTTCCTTTTCTTTTACTTCATCTGCTCCTTTACGACTACTTTTAAAACCACGACGTTGGGCAATATGGTACAATGCCCTGCCAAGTTTCATTTTATTTTCCTCTTTGCTAAAATCAAGCTTCGTATCAGCTAATTCTTTTCTTAATTGATAAGGGCTTGAATAGTCTGGTTTGTTATCACCATTAAAATCTAACTTTATCCATTGGTCAAATGAGGCTTCATTAACCGGATATACTCTACCCCCATTGTAATTTTTTACTGCTTCATCTTTACTATAATGCCGCCATTTATTTAAATTCTCAATGGAAAGAGGACAATATCCGTAATTGATAAGTACTTCTAAAGTTGCCCACAACCTGTATTTCCGTGATTGATATAGGCGACGTGTTGAACGTTTCTTTGTTCTTTCAGCAGCATAAGAGAATTCACCCGTTTTCCCTAAACCAACTCCTTTATTAAATGTTACCACACCAAATTTTTCAATTTGATTTTCTTTTAATTCAGGGTTGCGTAAAGCCCAACCAATAGAATTTGTACCCAAGTCAAGCCCAAATATTTTATTCATTTACTTTTTTTTAAATTTTTTATTTATCTTCATCTTGCAAATCACAATAAGGCTATAAGCCGAAGAATTTCTCAGCCCTGCTTTGGTGGGGCTTTTTTATTCGGGGAGACTTCAATTTACTCAATTTCTCCAAATTCTCCAACCCAATTTTATAGCCATTAGCTATATTTTGCATATTTT
>JBAXQC010000092.1:0-8543 GCA_037131955.1 Bacteroidota bacterium | reverse complement strand
TAAACTTAATATTCTCTTAAAAAAGTTGCTAAAAATTAGATTTGCCTTAAATATAAAGCACAATAACTTTTTGCTAAGGCCTCTGATGTTTTTCTTAAAACAGTTTGGTGGAAATTATACAAGTTGGCTTAAGCAAAAATCAATTAATCCTTAATTGAAAACCCTCTTATTTTAGTACTACTATTTTTTTAGAAATAACACTTTTGCCTACATCAAATTTTAAAATATAAATGCCAGGGCTAAGAGTTACGGTTTCTAGTTTAAGTGCATGATGCCCTGTATTTTTTAATGTTTGAGGCAGCGATAAAACTTCTGTTCCCAAATAATTATTTAAACGAACACATACATTTGTTGGTGATTGCAAAGTATAATCTATTGTAAAATAATCTTGTGCAGGATTTGGATAACAATTAAAATTAATCAGTGAATTTATTTTATCTACACCTGTTCCCGTAGTTCTGCAAATGCCAGGAATATTTTCATCTAACCAATTCAATCTTATTCTTATCCAATTTTTTAGTGAATCTATTTCTGCTGTGTAAGTTATTGCAACAGGTCCAAAATCCGGAGCAGGACCGCTTAAGCCAAGTAGAGGCCACTTTTTAAAATGCCTGATTTGAGCGTTTATTACCATATTTCTTATGCTATCTATGTATGCAAAAAGTGTGGTGGTATCTAACATTGTTTGTCTATAATCTTGGTAGGTGCAACGCAGCTCGTTATTAAATGTGCTGTCCTGCAATAAACGTACATACCAGCCCGTAGAATAATTATCGGTGGGGCAGTCGTTGTTTAAGTGTGCCCAACCGGCTCCGCTATAACCTTCGTATAGGCTGCAAACTCCTCCAAGATTTTTCCATGCCCAATCAAAATCCCAAACGGGACCCGCTTTGAGTTTTCCTCCCCTTGAGTATTTATCTTTGTTAAAAAAAACACTCTTTTTAAAACCATCTGCATTTCTGGATACTTCGTTCACTATAAAATAATCAATAAATGATTTTACATCCATGTATTTTCGGTAGCCTAAAATTGGATCAGTGAAATTAGAACTGTACAAGGCAGTTTCTAAACTATCTACAAAAGAAGCTATGTATGCTTTTTGAGAGGTTTGAATAGCATTTTCATCTGGATATTCATACACAAAGTGAACATCAAACCCCGGATGATCGATGGGAGAAAAATTAGATTGAAAACTATTGTTTGGGTTCCAATAATTTTGTTGAAGAATATATCCTCCTGTTAGTTCATCTCCAATTGTATCTATTGGGTTTAAGCTTGCTATGTTCACTCGGTTGTTGTCTCGCTTTAATTTTTCTGCAATTACATAAATTCCTCTGTATGAGCTGTCAATAAGCACTTCGCACAGTCGGGCCCTGGCGCTGTAATTTCCCATCTCTCCAAAAAGTTTTAACGACATTAAGTTTTTTATAAGCGAACGGTCGTTGAAGTTTGAAAGTAATACCCAATCATTTTCTGATGGCATTCCTAGTAAAGAAACATTGTTGTTGGAACCATTTGCATTGCGAGTTTCAAAATTATACGGACGCTGCGGATAGCCTGAGGAGGAAGCACCTCTAATTTCAATGCCTACATTTCCGTTGTATACATTTGCAGCATCAGTTGCATAAGTTATGTTGCCTACACCGTTGTATTTAATTTGCATAAGGCAATCAATTTTTGTGTTTTCAATTATTGTTTGCCCTAAGGTATTTATCATCACTATGGGCAGTTCGGTGCTATCAAGCCTTACTGTTCCTAAATCGTTTACGCAAAGATTAAAGGTGCCTGCTGCACTGCCGTATCCAAATACTTGAATATAAATTGTTGCTCCTGGTGTAAGGTCATTTAATAACAACAAAGAATAGTATCCATTTCCGGCATCGTCGTCGCAACCTAATAGCTGCATATTGTAACAAGAGGTATCTGTCCAAACAGCAATTCCAGAATCGTTTATTGTTCCGCTATCCGTTTCAAAACTTAAATTGCCCGATGGTGGAACTTGCATGGTAAACCAAACATCGCCACCCTGGTAGTTTGCACAATTTGGACTGAGCCCTGAGCCCGGAAACCCTATATTGCTTGCAAACACACATGCATTTGTATCAATAGGAATTGCTGTGCATGGATTACTGCCTGGCAGTAAGGGTGTAGTACAATCTCCTATAGCGGAAAATACAAAGCCTGTGTCTGGGTTTGGCCCGTCCTGAAAAACAATGTTCCAAGTTGAATCTTGCAATTGATAGGAGTTTTCGTTTTCATAATCTCCTGCAGTATAAACTAAATGTAGACTGTCGCCGTTGCAAATCCAAAAATTTGAGGTGTTTCCGTAGTTGCTTGCACTGTATGTTCCCGCTAAAAAATTATTAATAAATACTTTTAATGTAGCTCCATTCCAGCCATCTCCATAACTATCGTGCAGCACTAATCTATAATTGCAACACTGTGCTTTTGCCTTTATACTTTGTAGACTAAAAATAAAAACCAGAATAATTTTTAGTATTGTTTTACTGTTCATGCAGATAATTGCTTCTTTTTTTATACAACGTTTTTAACTACTCTCTAAATAAAAATTTTCATTCAAACATACATAAAATAGTTTAGTGTTTATCTTACTTAGTTGCAACTCTAACTATTTGTTATTTTGGTTTTGCTTAAAATTTTAATTGAAAAAAAATATCTCTGCAAACGCCAAGCTAAAGCCATTGTTTTTTTTGACCTAAGCTTTACATGTTGTAAATGTTTTATAAAAAAAAGAAGAAGAGATTTTTTTGCCCAGCTAATAAATAGTAAAACGCTAATTTATTTGGGTATTGGAACAGGGCGTTTTGTCTATTCAAATTGTCCTTTATTTATATATCCATCAATTTCGTTAGAATAAACTTTTAATGTTGTATAGCTAAATACAAGTCTGAGCTTAGTTTTAAAAGTCCCATCAAATTGTTTCATTGTAGTAACTGCAAGTTGTTTTGGCCCAAGATAAAACTGTGTTAGCCCTTTTCCGCATCCATACTTGAATTTTTTTTGAATTGGTTTCCAAATTCCGTTTTCGTCCTTTGCTTCCATTATAATTGGTAAAACATTGCCAAATCCAATTTCCAAAGTGTCTTTACAAAGGTTTTCAATAAATACCGGGTATGCAATTTTACCAACTCTGTATTCAGGTTTCAGATAGTATTCATAAACACCCATTGGTGATCCAACAGTTTGGGTAGTGTCAATTGAAATGATCATTGTTTTTGGATCTGGTTTTTTGTGCTTGCCACTTTTATATATTCTATTTCCAACTTTTGAAGAGTTGTATGTAATTTTTAGCTCATTTTTCTTGGCTCCAATGTAAATTGGCGAAAATTGTGCTAGTGAAATACTTGTGACTGTATCTTTTTGCAATACATTGTTAAATGTGTCTATCAACTTATGTTTAGCATAATAATTCTTTTGTTTTGTGTTTGAATTATTTTTGGTAGTACTATTTTTTGATAATTGTCGATTATTGGGCTCACCAAAACTTTTTAGAAAAAAGATACATAGTAAATATAAAACTCCTTGTATTCTTATCATTTTGTTACTCTATTAATATTTTATTTAACGTTTATTAGATTGGCGATTGACTAAAAATTTACTAAAAACTGTCCTCTCTGCATCTATTTTTTGGTGAGGAAGATTCATTTCCTTGCTAACTACTAATTCCATTGATAAGAGTCGAAACCCTAATTTTACTAAACTCATGTTTTTGATCTTAATTGTCTTTTGCAGTTTAAATTAAGGTTTGTAAATATTCTTGATAAATAGCTCCTCTTCTTTCGGCAAAGTAGTCAAGCAGAAGCAAAAATCCTGCCTGAATTAATAGTCCAAGTCCAAATCCTTTATAAAAAGAGCTTGACTGGAAATACAAAAACACAATAATACCTGAAATTATCACTACAATTTCCACCCAACGGTATAGGGTAAAATTTTTCATTACAACATTCATTCTTGGAATTTCTTGGGTTTGAATTTTGCTTGAATTGGTGTGCATCATTTCAGTTACTCGCACAATATCTTTTGTACTTCTTAAATAAACAGAGCTTCCTACAACTATTTGGATAAAAGCAACAGCAATTAGGGGATATGCTGCTCCATTGTAAAAAGGTTGTTTAATTTTTATTAAGAAGTAAGCAGCAAATGCAATGGCTAAAATGCCAACTAAAACGAATAAAGCACTTTCGTATTTTTCTGCGTAAAAATATTTTTCTAATTGGTTCATGATCTTTTGTTGTTAAGGGTAAAATAGGTCCACAAACCTCCAATTAAGTCTACACTTCCTATTATTGCTAACATTGGCGATTGCTCTAAGAAATATACAAAAACAACCGTGATAATGAAGAAAAATAGCCGACCAACAATTGTAGCTTTGTAAAATGCTGTTTGGTTATGCAAGGAAGAGTAGAAATAATAAATACCAGTTGTAAAAGTAAAAAGACCTAACATTCTTATCCATATTTCAGAGGTTTCGGCAAATCCAAAAAGAGTGAGTAATAAGTTTGGTGTAAGCACCAAAATTGTTCCCATCAAAAAAAGATAGAAACTATATATCCGAATTGAAAGGGAAGTTTGGTTCATAATTATTTTGCTTTGTCCTGAATTTTACGAGTTATTTTAACCACTAGAGACCTTGGTGTAAATCTAACGGAATTTGCGAGAATCCAATTCATTAGTCCATGGATGGCAACTGTTTTGCCTTTTAGCATGGCAGCATATCCATATTCCGCAACTTCCTTTGAAGTGGGTAATTTTCTTCCTTTTACCAAATTACTTTCTTCCATTGATGCTGCTGCCTGAAATCCACTTTCTGTTGGGCCGGGGCAAAGAGTTGTAACGGTTACCCCTTTATCACTAACTTCATTGTTTACTGCTTCTGAAAAACTGAGCACATAAGCCTTGGTAGCAAAATAAACTGCCATTATGGGCCCCGGTTGAAAAGCTGCTGTAGATGCCACATTCATGATTTTTCCACTTCTATGTTTTAACATATCTCGCAAGTATAATTTTGTAAACTGCGTCAATGTGGTAATGTTTAAATTTATCATTTGCAATTCTTTGTTCCAGTCTGAATCTAAGAACATGCCAAAATCTCCAAAACCTGCATTGTTAATCAAATAGTCAATTTTAATATTTTGTTTATTTGTTTCGTCGTAAACTTCTTGAGCAGAATTAAATACAGAAAGGTCTTTTCCTATGATGTAAACCGAAACCTTATACTGATTTTCTAATTCTTTTTTTAGTTCGTCTAATTTTGATTTGTTTCTGGCCACCAAAACTAAGTTGCCACCTTTTGAGGCGTGAATTTTTGCAAGTTCTAATCCAATTCCATTGGATGCTCCTGTAATTAATGCTGTTGTCATTTTATTTATTGTTTTAATTTTTTCAAAAGTATAGTTATATAATTAAACATACAACATTAGAGTATAGTCTATACTTGCAATTTATTTTTTAACGCCCTATATTTGCAATATGTTAATAAGTGAATTGTCAAAACGAACAGGTATAACTGTTCATACTATTCGGTTTTATGAAAAATCTGGATTGATAAAGGGTAAACGTGATGAGAACATAAAGTCAAATAAATATTTTCATTACGATCAAGAAACGGTTGAGAAATTAGAGTTAGTTAGAGATGCAAAGTCAATAGGTTTTACTATTAGTGAAATTGCTAAATTAATGGATGCTTGGTACAATAATAAGATGACGGTAGTTAAAAAGCTAGCCATTTTAGATGAGAAATTAATGTCTATAGATGATAGAATAAAGCAACTAAAAGGGATGAAAAAAATGATTGTTCAGTTCAAAAAAGACGTCATTGAGGATGAATGCTGGTGATCATTTAGGAATAGCTCAATAGTAACTTATAGCAAAGCTATGTTGGTGCAAGAAGCCCTGCTTTGTTTAATATAACCGGTATTAATTTAATTTTTTATATAATTCTTTCCATCTAAAGTAAGTCTGTTCATCAACCCATTGTTTTATATCCAGAACCCTTATCATTTTGATTGATAAATTTTCTAAGCCCAGTATTAAATTGTATTCTTGATGTTTATCTAATCATATATACCCTTAGATAGCTTAAAAACACCATTTATTTCTTTGAAAGAAAAATCTTGCTGTTTATCCTGAGTGAACTTGGTCAAATTCAAGAAGAAATATATCGTTGTTTTCGCAGTGTACTTAAAAATGAATTTTCTAACTTTAAAAATTGCACTTTTTTTTGTGATACAATGCAACTACTTTTTAGATTAATTTTTCTTTGAGTAACCTCTTACCATGTAAAAATATGAATGAAAAGTACACGAGATAATTTATAATTTTTTCGACCTAGAATAATCAAAACAAGTATTACTATCGTTGCTTGGTAAAATGATGTAAGAAATGGAAATAAATAGTACAAAATTAAAAATGTAATTATTCCTTCAATTACAGCTAATCCATAACTTAAATACATTGCTCCTAAAAAATATCCGGGCTCTCTGTCATAATGATAATTGCAAATTTCGCAATCATCATTCATAACAGGTAAGTTTAATATTCCTACATTTTGTTTAAAAACGAAACCTTTACTGCATTTAGGACATTTTTCGTTTAATACGTTGAGCATAAAATTTATTTTTTTATTGGTAGTTTTCATACTACAAAGTTATTTACTGAAAATTAAATCCACAGATAATATCACTCCATTAATGGTACTATTAAGACATTTGTGTATTTTTGAAAATGAAAAGTTATCTGCCAATTTATAGTATAAACAAATTTGAACTTTCAAGTAATGGAGCAGATTTTTATACTAATTTTTTAAATAAACACGTTAAAAAACATCAGTTTACCAATTTTCCTCATAAACACGATTTCTACTTGGTTATTCTGTTTACAGAAGGCAAAGGCAAACACGAAGTGGATTTTGAAACATTTAAAGTAGAAAAGGGGGCAATGTTTGTATTAAAACCAGGTCAAATGCATTATTGGGAATTATCGGATGATGTTGATGGATTTGTATTTTTTCATTCGAGAGAATTCTTTGACAAAGGTTTTATTTCGTTAAGCATTAAAGATTTTCATTTTTATAACTCTTTTCAGGGAATCCCATACTTTAAATTAAACGAAAAACAATTAAACACACTCAAATACTTAATGAATGAAATAGTTACTGAATATACGAATACTGATTTTTTTAAATGGCAAAAAATTCATTCATTAATCGTTTTAGTTTATATTCAAATATCAAGAGAAAATAATCCATTGCGAAATATTAAAAATCAAACATATTTGGCAAAATTAAAACAGTTTGAAGATTTAATTGAAGAAAATTTTAGGAGCGAAAAATTTGTCAAAGATTATGCAGCTAAATTAAATATTACCGAAAAACATTTAAATAGAGTTACAAAAAGTTGTATTGGAAAAACTAGTACTCAATTAATAAGTGAAAGAATTGTACTTGAGGCAAAAAGAATGTTAATATACTCAACCTTAAATGTTTCGCAAATAGCAGAAGAATTGGGTTATTTTGACAATTCTTATTTTGTGAGATTTTTTAAAAAGAATGTAGGCATAACACCAAATGTATTTTTAATTAAATACAAAGTTTTAAATTAAAGAATTGTTGTTAGCCGAATTAAACAATTTTATTAGTGCATGTTAAAGACTAAGTCTTTTATTTATAGAACCATTAAGTCAGGAGACTTAAAGTAACTTGGTTGAATGTTTCTTTAAGTCTTTGGACTTAAAGAAAAAATAAAAAGAAGTCTAAGACTTCGATAACAAAATAGCAATTAGCGGTATCATATACTTAATATTCAACTATTACATCTAAAACACCAGATTTTCCAGCATAATTTCTAGCACTACAATATATGTAATCAAAATCATTTTCTACGATACCTACCCTAACAGGATTTTGATGGATATAATTTATTTTAGTCTCAATTACTTCATTAGTAAACAATTCAATGCCATGGTATTCTTGTTGCCACAATTGATAATTAATATTGTTGGGGTTGTTTTTTCCTGCAGATCCAAAAATCCATAACATCCAATTTTTTCTGCTTTCCTGAGGATTATTTTGTATTTCTGAAATGATTTTTACTGAAGTAAATTTTTTAAAATCACGAATGATATTTTGGAGTGGTTCTTTAGTTGATTTTGCAACTAAGTGAATATGATTGCTCATAATCACAAAAGAATAAATTTCAAGGCCTTTTTCTTTCATGCAAAAGCGAAATGAATCAATAAGAATTTCAAAATAAATTGACCTTGTAAATACATCAACCCATTGCACAGTTGCGAAGGTAATGAAATACAATCCATTTGGATTTTTGATTTTGTAATTACTAGCCATAAAAATTGATAAAAAATCAGTTGATAGTTTTGGAAGTGAATTTAAAATAAATTGGTGTAACAAATTAAAGACTAAGTCTTTTATTTATTAATCCTTTAAGTCTGCAGACTTAAAGGAACTGGTGAATTTAAAATAAATTGGTGTAACAAATTAAAGACTAAGTCTTTTATTTATTAATCCT
>JBAXQC010000091.1:0-8552 GCA_037131955.1 Bacteroidota bacterium | reverse complement strand
GGGATTGCAAATCCAAATTAGGTAAGTCCTCGTTGCAAACGAGGACTATTGGGGATTAGTTAATATTGAAGAATTGTGATTTCAAATATACATTTGCCACAAGCGAGACGCTTGCGGCAGCATGTGACTTATCTATTTAGCGTTTGCAACGCAATTAGAAAAATGTTCTTTATTTTTGAACTAAATGAATTCAATGTTTCTAAGTTCTAATTTATTTGTGCAATAGATTGCAAATCCAACAAAGGTAAGTCCTCGTTGCAAACGAGGACTAGTGGGGGAATTATGATTTCAAATATACATTTGCCACAAGCGGGACGCTTGCGGCAGCATGTGTGCTGGAGCAATAGAAAACTACTTAAATCTTCTATCCAGTTCTCTTTTATTGTCTCTGTCTTTTATTGTATCTCGTTTGTCGTAATTCTTTTTTCCTTTGGCAAGAGAAATGTCCAGTTTTGCAAATCCTCCTTCCGAAATAAATAACCTAAGTGGAATAAGAGTCACTCCTTTGTCTTTTAAATTATTGATTATTTTTTTTATCTCTCTTTTGTTCAACAACAATTTTCTATCTGCCCTCACTTCATGGTTATTGTAGGTGCCTTCTTTATACAATTCAACACTCATGTTTCTAATATACACTTCTCCTTCGTGCACCAAACAATAAGAGTCAGATATATTTACAGTGTTTTGGCGGATAGATTTTATTTCTGTTCCACTTAATTTTATTCCCGCAACAAATTTATCTGTTAAAAAAAAATCAAAAGAAGCTCTTCTGTTTTTAGAAATAGTAATTTCTTTTTTCTCTTTGACTTCCATTTTTTATAAACTAACAAGTTTAATGTTGTCTAAATAAAATACTATTTCGCTGCCGGAATTGTCGGCAGTTTTTACGGCTCCAAAAAACAATTTAAAGTCTTTAGCATTTTTGTTTGAAGAAACTTCGGGAGTCATTTCAATGTATATTTTTTTCCATATTAAATTGCCACCTTCATCAAAAGTAGAATTTAAAACTACTGATGACACTTGAGTTACGTTGTTTGGAATATTTGCAAAAACTCCCAAGGTTATTGGTGCATTTGTTTTAAAATTAAGTTCCAAAAAAACAGGTGAAGAATTTTTTGGTAAATTAAAACTTTGTTTGGATGCAATTTCCATCTTTAAGCCATTTGTAGGCAATACAATTTTTGCACATTTAGAGCCTTCAAACGCTTCGGCAAGCGTTTCGTTTAAGCCCGGTTGCACTTGCCCTGAACTTGTTTTTTCAAGGGTATAATCTGGACTTTCAAAATTTTCTACCCAGTGAAAAACAACTGCGGGATAATAACTTACTTCCGGAAAAACCTCCACTGTTTCTTTAGGAGTTAACTGAACAGTTGATTCGTAGTTTATTACCACCGGATAAGGCACTCTTGTGGCAGAAATACCATTTTGTTTTATCCCAGCTTTTATCCTAATTTTTTTATTGCCTTCCTTGAGCACAGGAAAAGTAATTGGCAATTCAAAAACTCCAATCAATTCTTCGTCCACGTAAACCCATGCACAATTAAAATTAGATTGTGGGCTGCCTTGGCTGCCATCGGCAGGAACGTTTAATTTTATCTCATTAATTTTTATGTAAGCAGGAATTGTTTCTGCAGGATTTAATTTTTCGCAAGAAACAAAAGTAGTAACCGCAATTACTAGTGCTAAAAAACAAAGTGATATTTTAACAAAGTGATATTTCAAAAAAAGTATTATTTAAAATTGGTAAACTGAACTGGAATTTCCAATTCTGCACTCCTTATAATAGACATTACAGCTTGCAAATCGTCGATTTTTTTACCAGTTACTCTCACTTGTTCATCCATCTGTTGTGCTTCCACTTTTAGCTTGCTGTCTTTTATGAGTTTAATTATTTTTTTTGCATTTTCTTTGTCTATGCCCTCTTTAATTTTCAGTTCTTTTTTCATCATGTTTCCGCTGGCATAGCGTTGTTTGGCAAAATCTAAACACAATGGATCTAGCTTCTGTTTAATCATTCTGCTTCTTAAAACATCCTCAATGGCCTCAATCCTCATTTCGTTTTCGGTGAGTATATTTAGGAGGTTATTTTTTTTATCTAAATTTATTTCAGTTTTAGAATCTCTAAAATCATAGCGTGTTGTAATTTCTTTTTTCACTACGTTCACCACATTGTCCAACGTTTGTGCATCAATTTTATTTACAATATCTAAAGCAGGCATAAAAATTATATTTCTAAAAAAATAATGGGGAAATTAATCAAGTTTTGAAATTGTTCTCCTATAAGTTTCATGTCTTCGTCTTCTTTGGAATATTTCCAAACTATCTTTATTTGTTTTCCATTTTTAAAAAGCTGGTTACTCATTTTAAAAATATCTACCATGTATTTTTGAGAGGAAGTATTAAAATAATCCATCTCACATTCAAACACTGTAGACTCTTGTGGTTGGTGTATGTACTCTTTCATCCAGTCTAAAACCGGCCTAAAAGTACTTTCGGCATCATTTGGAATTGCCCTTCCGGATAATTTTATAAATCCTTTTAAGGGATCCATAATAATACCCGGTGAAGTTTCAGATTGTATCCTTTCTAATAATTCCATAATCCGCTAATGTAAAAGGATTTGTTTTAATATTAAACTAATAGGCGTAAACTTTTTTCTGTGCCGCTAATAAAGTGTTTTTTAACAGAGAAACAATGGTCATTGGGCCAACGCCTCCTGGTACGGGAGTTATTTTGGAGGCCAATGGTTCTACTTCGTCAAATTTTACATCGCCTTTTATTAAATAGCCTTTGTCAGAACTTGAATCTTGCACTCTGTGTATTCCTACATCAATTACAATGGCCCCTTTTTTTACATATTCTTTGGTGATAAATTCTGGTTTGCCTAAGGCTGCAATTAAAATATCTGCTTTGCTGCAAATTTCTTTTAAGTTTTGTGTTTTACTGTGGCAAAGGGTTACTGTGCAATTTCCTGGATTTGAATTTCTAGCCAACAATATACTAATTGGCGAGCCCACAATATGACTTCTACCAACTACTACGCATGTTTTTCCTTCGGTTTCTATACCAGATTTTTCTAGCATCTGACATATTCCAAATGGCGTTGCCGGCAAATAAGAAGGCAGGTTCAATGCCATTCTCCCAATGTTTGCTGGATGAAAACCATCCACATCTTTTTGAGGATTAATGGCTTCTATCACCTTTAATTCGCTTATATGACGGGGCAATGGAAGCTGAACAATAAAGCCATCAATACCAGGATTGGTATTTAGCTTTTCTATTTTTTTTAGCAGTTGTTCCTCTGTAATGGTGCTGGTGCATCTAATTACACTAGATTCAAAGCCAACCTCTAAACACATTTTTATTTTGGAGTTTACATACGTTTCGCTGGCTCCATCATTTCCAACAAGTATTGCAGCCAAATGTGGTTTTTTTCCTCCATTTGCTACAAACTCTTTGGTTTCATTGGAAATTTCTTCTATGAGTGCTTTAGAAATTAATTTTCCGTCAATTAGTTTTTCCATTTTATCTATTTGCTCCTCCCGGCATAGACCTCATGAGCTTGGCCATTTGATCTTTGTTGCCCATCATTTTCATCATCTTTCGGGTATCTTCAAATTGTTTCAAGAGTTTATTCACTTCTTGTATAGATTGGCCGCTTCCTTTTGAAATTCTATTTCTTCTGCTGCCATTCAACACATCCGGATTTTCTCTTTCATAGGGTGTCATCGAATAAATTATGGCTTCAATTCCTTTAAAAGCATCGTCGTTTATATCTACGTCTTTTGTAATCTTACTCATTCCGGGAATCATGCCTACCAAATCTTTTAAATTTCCCATCTTTTTTATTTGCTGGAGTTGAGACAAGAAATCGTTGAAGTTAAATTGGTTTTTTGCTATTTTCTTTTGAAGTTTTCGTGCTTCTTCTTCGTTAAAATTCTCTCTTGCCTTTTCTACCAATGAAACCACGTCGCCCATTCCCAAAATTCTGTCGGCCATTCTCTCGGGATAAAAAACATCCAAGGCTTCCATTTTTTCGCCAGTTCCAACAAACTTTATTGGTTTATCTACAATATACCTAATAGACAATGCAGCACCACCTCTTGTATCACCGTCTAATTTCGTTAGAATTACTCCATCAAAATTTAACTTGTCGTTAAATGCTTTTGCAGTGTTCACGGCGTCTTGCCCAGTCATAGAATCTACTACAAACAAGGTTTCCGAAGGGTTAACAGCATCTTTTACCTCTTTAATCTCTTTCATCATTTGTTCGTCTATTGCCAAACGACCTGCTGTATCTATTATCACCACGTTAAAACCGTTGTCTTTTGCAAAGGCAATTGCTTTTTTTGAAATATCTACCGGATTTTTATTTTCTACGTCGGCAAACACTTCAATCTCTAAGTTTTTTCCTAGGGTTTGAAGCTGGTTTATTGCAGCCGGACGATACACATCGCAGGCCACCAACAGAACTTTTTTGCCTTTTTTGTTTTTTAAATAATTACCTAGCTTACCGGTGAATGTTGTTTTACCAGAGCCTTGCAAGCCACTCATCAAAATCACTGCAGGTTTTCCGGGTTCTGATTTTAAATTAATTTCGGTGCTGCTGCCACCCATCAAAGCGGTGAGCTCTTCGTGGGTAATTTTTATCATGAGCTGCCCGGGCGAAATGCTGTTCAGCACATTTTGTCCAATAGCCTTTGTTTTTACAGTTTCGGTAAATTGTTTGGCAATCTTAAAATTTACATCGGCATCCAACAATGCCTTTCTAACTTCTTTTAAAGTTTCGGCAACATTAATCTCCGAAATTTGACCTTGACCTTTTAGTATTTTAAAGGCCCTCTCGAATTTATCACTTAAATTTTCGAACATTTTTATTTATTAAGGATGCAAATTTATTAAATTATTGATGTAAAACTTTCTTGAAATTCATCAAATACCATAAAAATATGTTTGTTTTACTTTCTTATTTACAAAAACCAATGCATTTTATTCTATGAAGTTAAATTGTAAAATTTATTTGCCTTTCTATAAATTTATTTAACTTAGCGCCCACTCATAGAAAAACAACAACATAAATATGAAATTAATCAAACTTGTTACCTTAGTATTTATAGGTATAACGTTTTCAAACGGTTTGTTTGCTCAAAAAAATTACATTAAAGAAGCCGATAAAAAATTTAACAATGGGCTTTATTTAGAAGCCATTGAGGCGTATAAGAAAGCTTCCACCAAAGAAAAGAAAAAAGGAACCAAAGCGGAACTAATCTTTAAAACAGCAGAGTGCTACAGAATGCTGAACGATGCAAAAAATTCGGAGTTATGGTATTCCAAAGCTATTAAAGCAAAATATCCCGATCCTAAAGCTACTTTGCTAATGGCAGAAGCTAAAAAAACACAAGAGAGATACAACGATGCTATTGTAGATTTTAATGAGTATGCAAAATTGGTTCCTGGCGATGCAAGAGGCGCAGACGGCGCCAAATCTTGTGAACTGGCTCAGAAATGGAAAGATAACCCAACTAGATATACTGTTTCAAACATTTTATCAATCAACTCAAAGTTCAGTGATTTTTCTCCTGTTTATGCCAATAAAAAGAACACAAACCTCTACTTTACTTCTATGAGAGAAGGATCTACAGGAAATAGAACAGATGCAACTTTCGGACAAAGTTTTTCGGATATATACGAAGTTAAATTAGATAAAAAAGGAAGCTGGAGTCAGCCAATGCCAATTGGTGAGCCGGTAAACTCTAAACTAAACGAAGGTTCTTGTATATTAAACAAAAAGAAATCTAAAATTTATTTCACCAGATGTCCAGAACAAGACAAAAGAAATTTAGGGAGTGTAATTTTTGAATCTGAAAAAAAAGGTACAGGATGGGGTGAAGCTAAACCAATTGTTTTGTGTGCCGATTCTTTTACTGCCGGACATCCTGCCATTAATCCTGATGAAACAACATTATATTTTGCTTCTGATATGCCCGGTGGCGCAGGTGGCAAAGACATTTGGATGACCACTTATGATAAAAAAGGTGGAAAATGGGGAAATCCAATAAACGCAGGATTTACGGTTAATACATCAGGAGATGAAATGTTTCCGTTTATGGACGAGAATGGTAATTTATATTTTGCCTCTAATGGACAAATTGGAATGGGTGGTTTTGATATTTTTAAGGCAGCAAAAAGCGGCGACGGATTTGCTGCTGCTGTTAACCTTCAATCTCCAATAAACTCTGCTGCCGATGATTTTGGTATTGTTACAGATGGAAAAATGGAAAGTGGTTACTTTTCTTCCAATAGAGCCGGAGGTAAAGGTAGCGATGACATCTATTCTTTTGGTTTGCCTCCACTTCTTTTTAATGTTTCGGGTTTAATTACAAATGTTGATACTAAAGAAAAGATTGTTGGAGCTACAGTAAAAATGGTTGGTAGCGATGGTTCCTCTATTGAAACTAATTCTGATGAAACAGGAACATTTCGTTTTGATATGACGCCAGACGGAGTTAGAGTTATCAAAAAAGATGTTACTTACACACTAAACGTTTCTAAGGAAGATCACTTAGGCGACAAATCAGAGTTTACTACTGTGGGCCTAGAAGTAGGCACCGACTTTGTAAAAGATATGGCCATTAAACCCATTAAAAAGGAAGTTGCTATTCGTTTACCAGATATTTTATACGACCTTGCTAAATGGGATTTGAAACCTCAATTCCAAGATTCATTAATGGGCCTCGTAAAAACACTTGACGACAATCCAAACATCACCATAGAATTAGGTTCGCATACCGATACAAGAGGCAGCGACAAAGACAATGCTATTTTATCACAAAATCGTGCACAAAGCGTTGTAGATTTTTTGGTTTCTAAAGCAATTGCTGGCGATAGACTTGTAGCAAAAGGATACGGCGAAACTAAACCTTTGGTATCTGATGCCGAAATTAAAGAATTAAAAACAGACGAAGAAAAGGAAGCGGCTCACCAAAGAAACCGTAGAACAGATTTTAAAATCTTAAGGCAAGATTACGTTCCAAAAGAAGATCCTAATGCCATAAAAGGCCCTAAAGTTGAAGATGCTTCTGACGACGAATAAAACTAGTAATTACTAAAAATTCCCGGCTAAGTCCGGGATTTTTTTTATATGGACAATTCAAAATACGCAAAAAGAGGCGTTTCATCTGGCAAAGAGGAAGTGCACAGTGCTATAAAAAACATAGACAAAGGACTTTTCCCTTTGGCCTTTTGCAAACTTATCCCAGATTATTTAAGCCATGACGATAATTTTTGCTTGGCCATGCATGCCGATGGCGCTGGAACAAAATCTTCTTTGGCCTATATGTATTGGAGAGAAACCGGCGACCTAAGCGTTTGGAAAGGCATTGCACAAGATGCCATAGTTATGAATACGGACGATTTGATGTGTGTAGGTGCTACAAACAATTTTTTGTTTTCTTCTACCATTGGTCGCAATAAAGGACTCATTCCGGGCGAAGTAATAAAAGCCATTATAGAGGGCAGCCAAGAGTTTTTTGACATGCTAAGCACCTATGGCATAAAAATAAATTCTTCGGGTGGAGAAACGGCAGATTTGGGCGACTTGGTGCGAACAATTGCCGTAGATTCTACCATGATTGCCAGGTTGCAAAGACAAGGGGTAATAAACAATGCAAACATTGCTCCTGGGCAAGTAATTGTAGGCTTTGAGAGCTACGGACAGGCCGTTTATGAAAGTGCCTACAATGGAGGGATGGGTAGCAACGGGCTTACTTCGGCAAGGCACGATATGCTAAGTAAAGCCTACCAGCAAAAGTTTCCTGAATCTTATGACAATGCCTTGAGCGACGATGTTGTTTACAACGGTACTTATAGTTTAACAGATACCATTAATTTTTCGCACGAATATGCAGGCGAGGGAAAAGTTGACGTGGGCAAGCTTATACTCTCGCCAACCAGAACCTACTTGCCATTGATGAAAAAAATAATTGAAAACTATTTGCCTCATTTAAAAGGTGCAGTGCATTGCAGCGGTGGCGGACAAACTAAAGTTCTTCATTTTTTACCAGATAATTGCAAAGTAATAAAAGACAATTTGTTTGAAGTTCCTCCCTTATTTGAGCTTATTGCCAAAGAATCCAATACTCCTTTGAGCGAAATGTTTAAGGTGTTTAACATGGGCCATAGGCTAGAGTTATTTACAGATGCAGAAACTGCCACAGAAATGATTGAAACAGCAAAAGAGTTTAAGATAAGGGCAAAAATTATTGGAAGAGTAGAGGCCTCTGACGCTAAAGCATTGGAGATAATTCTTAAGGGCGAATGTTATTATTATTAGGAAAGTAGTCTCATAATTTATTGGCAGCACTTTAATTTAAAAATAAATTTCCTTAAATTTAGTCTTAATTGTTTCTTAAACTATGTTAACAAAAGATCGATATTCCAAAACATTTCTTGTGATGTTAGGGAGTGTATTATTGTCAGCTTACTTATATAGAAACGGGAAAGGGAACTTAGCGGCAGCAGCATTCATTCCATTCATATTTTCAAGTGGCTAC